>NZ_LR733429.1:2112500-2412500 GCF_902506255.1 Exiguobacterium sp. 8H
CTTTAACAAGGTCGACCATATGTGCACGTTTCCAACCGATGCCAAGATGGATCGTATCTTCACCATACTGCACATCTGTTGTACCGAGCACTTCTTTCGCTACGTGCGCAACCAATTCTTCCGTCAAATCCATGATGTCGTTGTAATCTGCATAGGCTTCATACAATTCGATCATCGTGAATTCAGGGTTGTGACGTGTAGAAATCCCTTCGTTACGGAATACACGCCCGATTTCGTACACGCGCTCGAGTCCACCAACAATCAAGCGTTTCAAGTGAAGTTCGATGGCAATACGCATGTAGAGTTCCATATCCAACGCATTATGATGCGTTAAGAACGGACGTGCCGCTGCTCCACCCGCAATCGTGTGTAACATCGGTGTTTCCACTTCTAAATATCCTTTTTGGTTTAAGAAGTTGCGAATCTCAGAAATGATGCGGCTACGCAAAATGAATGTCTGACGCGAGTCCTGGTTTGTAATCAAATCAAGATAGCGTTGGCGATAGCGCTGTTCCACATCTTTTAATCCATGATATTTGTCCGGAAGCGGCCGAAGCGCCTTCGTCAATAATTCAAACTCTTCCACGTGAATCGAAAGCTCACCAACGTTCGTTTTAAAGAGCTTCCCTTTTACACCGACGATGTCACCGAGGTCTGAAGACTTGAATAAGTCAAACGGCTCATCCCCGACATCATTTTTACGAACGTAAATTTGAATTTGACCTGTCACATCTTGAATGTGGGCAAAGAAAACCTTCCCTTTCCCACGTTTCGTCATGATGCGTCCAGCCAATGTGACTTCTACATCTTGTTCAGCCAAAGCCTCTTTTTCAATTGATTCATACTGCTCATGTAATTCACCTGCGTGTGCAGAACGATCAAAGCGGTGACCGAACGGGTCGAGACCGCGCTCACGCATATCGGTCATCTTCTCAAAACGAACCTGCATTTGATCATTCATTTCTAACTCGTGGCTCACTATTCCATTCACTCCTCTATCCATATTGGGTTTCTCTCTAACAAAAAACTGTCGACCCGATGGCCAACAGCACAGCCGAAGCCGTTCATTCGTTGTGGTGCACTTTTTCGCCAAACAAGCTTACCATAAATTAGTTCTTTTCACTAGTTCACACTTCTGACAGTTGTCGTTCGAGTTGGTCCACAAATCCATAAAGGACCGCCGCGAACGCCTCGCGCGATTCCGTTTCATTGATTTGTTTGCGAATCGGACCACTGCCTTTCAACCCTTTCAAATACCAAGCCGCGTGTTGACGCATTTCGCGTACGGCTGTCAGCTCACCTTTGATTGCACTCAACCGGTCGAGATGAAGCATGCAGATATCGATTTTCTCACGCGCCTCTGGTTCCGGAGGGAGCTCCCCTGTTTCGAGGTACTGAACCGTTTGATAGAGCATCCACGGATTCCCGAGTGCAGCGCGTCCAATCATGACGGCATCCACACCATATTGGTCAATCACACGTTTCGCATCCTGCGGGGTCGCGATATCCCCGTTTCCGATAATCGGGACGGTCGCTACTTTCTTCGCCTCGCCAATCCAATCCCAATTCGCGGTTCCTTCATATTGTTGGGCACGCGTACGTCCATGAATGGCAATCGCTGCTGCTCCACCCGTCTGAGCCGCCTTAACATTATCCAAAATAAAGATGTGCTCGTCATCCCAACCGAGTCGCATTTTCACCGTGACCGGTTTTTCGACGACATTCGTGACGGCATTCACCATCTCATACACTTTATCCGGGTCGAGTAACCACTTCGCCCCTGCGTCACACTTCGTCACTTTCGGTACGGGACAACCCATGTTGATATCAATGATATCCGCATTGGTGTTTTGATCGACGTACTGTGCCGCTCTGACGAGTGTATCTTTCGAACCGCCGAAGATTTGTAAACTGAGCGGTTTCTCTCGTTCATCGACGTATAGCATACGCATCGTCCGAGCGTTCTCGAGCAAGATGCCTTTATCGCTAACCATTTCGGCACAGACGAGTCCCGCTCCGAACTCTTTTGCAATCAAACGAAAAGCAGGGTTGGTCACGCCAGCCATCGGTGCGAGGACTGCACGGTTTTTAATATCTATGTTTCCAATCTTAAAGCCTGTCAAGACAACACATCCTTCATTTCACCAAATTCCTAAGCAACTGTAACCGGACGACATCTTGGCGGTCCGTCATCGGTAGCCCTTCGAGCCAGGAGGCGACCGTTTGTCCTCGAACGACGAGTTCTGGTGCGATCTCTGCTAACGGGGCGAGAACAAATGCACGTTCCTGCATGCGCGGATGCGGAACCGTTAAGTGTTCTGATTGTATATCTTCCCCATTATAAAAGAGGATGTCAAGGTCGATGGTACGCGGTCCGTTCTTAAATAGACGTTCCCGTCCTAATCGTTGTTCGATCTGTTGAAGCGTGTTGAGCAGTTCGTCCGAGGATTGATGACTCTCGACTTCGACCACCATATTAAAAAACGAAGGTTGCTCTGTATATCCGACAGGAGCCGTCTCATAGACCGACGACTGTTTCGTGACGTGGAGACCTGTTCGCTCCATCTCATCGATTGCCGCAGACAACTGTCTAGCCCGATCTCCGATATTGGCGCCTAATGCAATATAAATCATGACGTCCGTCCCCTTGTCATCTCGATTGCTACTGAATCATAGTGTCCCGGGATGGGTGGGTCCGGTTTAATTACTTTAACCGTCACACGTTGAATCAACTCACTATGCGCCAACACGGCTGTCGTGATGCGTTCTCCGAGTGTTTCTAACAAATTGACCGGTTCTCCCGTCACAATATCTTCCGTCAACTGATACAAGCCGGCATAGCTGACCCCATTGTTTAAGTCATCCGAACGTCCCGCAGGCGCGAGGTCCAGTTCACACATTAAATCCACGTGAAACCGTTGACCGAGACGGTTTTCTTCTTCAAACACCCCATGATAACCGTAAAAACGCATCCCGTTCACAAATATTTTATCCATGTCTATCCCCTCCAATCATCGCATCCATCATCTTCGCCGCACGGGCGTTCGCTTTGACGTCGTGCACACGCACCCAATCGCACCCTTTCATGATTCCGAGACACGTTGTCGCAATCGTTCCTTCGAGACGCTCCTCTGTTGGTAAATCGAGCGTATGACCGATAAACGACTTACGCGACGTGCCGAGCAGAACCGGATACCCAAGACGTGTGATCACGTCAAGATGATTCATGAGTTCGAGGTTTTGCGTCACGTCTTTCGCAAATCCGATGCCCGGATCTAGCCAAATGTGCTCATCCTTTACGCCCGCTGCATGCGCAATCTCGATTGATTCCTGTAGATCGCTGACCACATCTTCGATGAAATGACGATAGTCACGATCTGTTCGGTTGTGCATCAAAATGATCGAAACTCCATATTCGAAAGCGACACGTGCCATCGAGCGGTCTCCCCATTTCGAACCCCATACGTCATTGATAATCGTCGCACCGGCCTCGATTGCCGCTCTCGCCACCATCGGCTTATACGTATCAATCGAAATCGGAACATCGATTTCTTTTGTCAGTCGACGGATGATCGGGACGACACGTTCAATCTCTTCTTCTTCGGAAACAAGTACCGCGCCAGGTCTCGTTGATTCTCCACCGACATCAATCGCATCGGCACCTTCTTGTACGAGTTGTTTCGCATGTCGTACAGCCTCCTCGATTGCCGTATACCGTCCCCCATCCGAAAACGAGTCCGGGGTCACATTTAAAATACCCATGACCTTCGTCATGCTTCCGCCTCCTAACCAATTGAGCGAACGAGTTTCGCCCACACTTCGTTAAATCGTACCCCGTCTTTACCGGGGTATCTCAGATTTCCATAATGCGTTACCGGAGCGACTTGTTGGATTGAATTCGTCATCCAAATCTCTTTCGCTGCAGTCAATTCTTCAAATGTCACGGGTTGTTCGATTACAGAGAAATGTTTCATCACCCATTGTCGTGTCACACCTGCGAGTGCTCCGCTCGATAGCGGAGTCGTGTATAACATATCATCTGGACCGACCCAAAAGATGTTCGACACGAGCCCTTCCACCACATGTCCATGTTCGTCCGCAAATAGTCCTTCAGCGCCTTGGTCTTGTAAGGTTCGTTTTCCAAGGATATTGTTCATATAATGATGTGACTTTAATCGAAAAGCCGCTTCAGGACGACTTCTCGGAAACGGGATCGGTTCGACCCGTTTCTCCTGTGGTACAACTTCTGAGGATAGCGGTTTGACGATCATGGTGACGTTCGGTGTCTCATAACGACCCGCGTAGAGACCGAGGGGCGCAACTCCTGCCGACACGTTCAAGCGGATATAAAGGTCGGGTGCATCGTTTTGACGGCACAGTTGCTGAATCGCCGTCCCGATTTCTTCCTTCGTGTATGGAAAATCGATCCACAGCTCATCGAGACTCTTCATCAAGCGCTCCCAGTGGGCATCGAACAGGAAAGGAACGAATTCATATGTACGGAACGTCTCAAACAAGCCCATTCCATACAAGAAGCCGTGATCTTCAACCGGAATCAACACCTTCTCTCGTTCGACTAACTCTCCGTTATGCCAATACCACATGACGATACTCCTCGATAAAGTTTCGAATCATTTCCTTCCCGTGCTCAGTCAAAATCGCTTCAGGGTGATATTGCACCCCTTCGATCGGAAGCGTTCGGTGACGGAGTGCCATGATTTCTCCAGTCTCCGTCTCTGCAGTGACCACTAGACATTCTGGTAGAGACGAACGCTCCACGGCCAACGAATGATAACGGGTCACGACCGACTGTTGCGGAATCTTCTTGAAAATCGATTTTCCGTCATGTTGAATCTTCGACGTTTTTCCATGCATGAGCCGCTCAGCATGGACGACTTCTCCACCAAACGCTTGCGCAATCGCCTGATGTCCGAGGCAAACCCCTAAAATCGGGATACGACCCGCAAACGCTTGGATTGCCTCAACGCTAATTCCCGCCTCATTCGGAGTGCAAGGTCCCGGCGAAATGACAAGATAACTCGGGGCAAGCGCCTCAATCTCTTGAATCGTGACTTCATCGTTTCGATACACGACTAGTTCTTGACCGAGTTCACCGAAATATTGCACCAAGTTATACGTAAATGAGTCATAGTTGTCGATTAATACAATCATGTCGTTTCCTCCGTCATGTGTTTCGCCGCCCATAGCGCCTTCGCTTTGGACAGGGATTCTTCATATTCCGAGACCGGATCCGAATCGATCACAATACCTGCTCCCGCTTGAACGTATGCGATTCCGTCTTTTACGACCATCGTCCGAATCGTGATATTGAAGACGAGGTCGTCATCCCAACTTAACCAACCATATGAGCCAGTGTAGAGTCCCCGGCGAACTGGTTCGAGTTCTTCGATGATTTCCATCGTCCGAATTTTCGGTGCGCCGGTGATGGTACCGCCTGGGAACATCGCTGCCAGTGCTTCGGCTCCTGACACTTCATCCCGAATCGAACCTCGTACGTTCGATACGATATGTTGTACGTGTGAGTACTTCTCAATCACCATCAACTCATCAACATGAACGCTGCCATATGCCGCCACCTTGCCGAGGTCGTTCCGTTCAAGATCGACGAGCATGACGTGTTCGGCCCGCTCTTTCTCGTTTTCAAGCAATGTGTTCGCCAACTTCAAGTCTTCCACATCATCTTTGCCACGTGGACGCGTACCCGCGATCGGGCGTGTCGAAATGTCGGTTCCGTGTTTTTCAAGCAACAGCTCTGGTGAAGCGGAGACCATCGTTAAAGCGTCATCCACGAAATAGCCCATATAAGGAGATGGATTCATTTGACGCAACGTATCATATACTCGACGCGGGTCAGCGAGAAGCGGTTCGGACTGACGAACGCTCAAGTTCACTTGGAACACATCCCCTTCTACGATATAGGACTGAATCCGTTTGACCGCTTCAACAAACTCTTCCTGGGACATGGAGCGCGATCGTTCTATCGGTGACTGCCCTGTCGGCTTGAACGCGTAATGCGACTCGACGTTCCACATGGCCGCCAATCGGTCCGCCTTACGTTCTGCACCTTCCTCCGCCGTCACCATCAAGTACAGGGTCGAATCCACTTCATCGAACACCGCCACCTCGTCAAATAGAAGAAACGAGACGTCTGGTGTCGACAAATCATCCTCCGCTTGCTGAGGGAGACGTTCAATCGTCCGGACCACATCATAACTGACATACCCGATCATGCCACCAAAGAAAGGAGGAGCCCCTTCCGGACGCTCGGCCTCAAATCGCTCCCGTACCTCACTGACGAGCTCAAGCGGCTTTCCGTATAGCGTTTCTGTCGTATCCCCCACTTGCAAGAGTCCGACACCGTCTTTTACATGAAAGCGACCGAACGGCTCGATTCCCGCAATCGTATACCGTCCCGCTCTCCCACTCTCTAACCATGCATGATACGGTTGATCCGCCGTCAACGTCATGTATGCCTCATACACCTTCTCTTTCGTCATCCGCTTTGTTCTGAACGCAGTCGATCTCACATGTCATTCCTCCGTCTATTCATTCATGCCTTTTATTGTACACAAGAAAAGGCAGCAATCGAAAGAGAATGTCTCTCGATTACTGCCTGAAATGTTATACGCGACTCTCGTTTGACTCTTCATCAAACTGATAGAGCGGCGTGCTCAAGTAACGTTCACCGTTTGATGGGATAATCGCCAATACATTTTTCCCTTTACCAAGGCGTTTCGCTGTATCAAGTGCTGCCGCAATGGCAGCTCCTGAAGAGATACCACCGAGGACACCGTTCGTACGTGCCGCCTGACGAGCATATTCGAACGCTTGCTCTGTCGTGATTTGAAGAACCCCTTCATAAATCTCCGTGTCGAGGATGGATGGAACGAATCCAGCCCCAATCCCTTGAATCTTATGAGGTCCCGGTTTCCCGCCTGATAAGACAGGTGAATCGACCGGTTCAACGGCGAGAATTTTTACGTCCGGGTACTTCGCCTTCACGACTTTACCTGCGCCGGTGATGGTACCGCCCGTCCCGACTCCGGCAATCAAAGCGTCGACTGAAAGTCCTGATTCTTCAAACGCCTCTACAATCTCAGGTCCCGTCGTCATTTCATGGACGTTCGGGTTAGCTGCGTTATTGAATTGTTGCGGGAGGAAGTAGCCATGTTTCTCTGCTTCTTCAGTAGCGCGACGAATCGCTCCACCCATCCCTTCAGGTCCTGGTGTCAAAATTAATTCGGCCCCGTATCCACGAAGGAGGTTTCGGCGTTCCATGCTCATCGTTTCAGGCATGACGAGAATGGCTTTATATCCTTTTGCGGCACTGACCATCGCGAGACCGATGCCCGTGTTTCCGCTAGTTGGCTCGATGATTGTATCACCTGGCTTCAAGATGCCGTCTTTTTCAGCCGCTTCGATCATGGCGAGGGCGATCCGGTCTTTGACGCTTGATCCCGGGTTCATATATTCGAGCTTCAGATACACGTTGGCATCCTCTGGTCCAGTCATTCCGTTCAATTTCACAATCGGAGTCTTTCCAATCAAGTCTGTTACTGAGTTTACGATACGCATTGCATTTCCTCCTTCATAATTCCGACTATTCCGATATTGTTATCATACCCTATCGAATTGAAAATATGCAATTTGGAACGTTGCTTACGCCTGTGCCTGTACTTTCATCGTCTCTAACTGTTCCGCTGAGAAATGATACTTTTCGCCACAGAAATGGCATACGGCTTCGGCTCCGCCATCTTCTTCAATCATCTGACGAATCTCTTCTTTTCCGAGACCGATAATGGCGCTTTCCATTCGTTCACGGCTGCATGTGCAGTTGAACTGAATCGGGTTCGTGTCGAGGACATCGAGGCTATCGCCAAGGAGTAATTGAAGCATTTCTTCTGGCGTTTTTTCTTCACCAATCAAAACCGATACGGGCGGGAACGTCTGAAGTGCTTTTTCGAGCGCTTGTACCGTCTCTTCAGAAGCGTTCGGGAGCAACTGGACGATGATTCCACCTGCAGCAAGAATCGATTCATCTTCCGGTAAGACGAGGACACCCGCCCCGACGACTGACGGCACTTGCTCAGATGTGGCGAAGTAGTACGTGAAGTCTTCACTGATTTCGCCCGTTTGAATCTCTGAAGAACCGCCGACATAGTCTTTCAATCCTAAGTCTTTAATGACAGAAATGGTTCCTTTTCCGACGGCTTCGCCGACTTTCAATTTCGTCAACCCTTGTTCGTTGACGAATGTACCGCCATCGACACGCGGGTACGACACATATCCACGAACATCTCCCGCTGTATCCGCGTCCACGATGATTTTCCCGATTGGACCATCACCTTCTACTTTAAGCGTGACACGCGCTGCACCTTTTTGCATCGCTCCAATCATCGAGCCGATCGTCATCGTCCGTCCGAGGGCAGCTGAAGCAACTGGTGTCGTTTGATGACGAAGTTGCGTCTCATATACCGTTTTTGTCGTGCGTGCGGCAAAGGCACGAACCTCTCCGTTAAAACCGAGGGCACGAACGAGATAGTCATCCTTCATCTGGTCGAGTAATGCTTGTTGTTCTGTATGAATCATATGATTTAACTCCTTTAGTTTACTTTTGATTGCGCTCGTAAATGAGACGGAGGCCTTCGAGTGTCAGGAACGAATCCACATGGTCGATCGTCTCTGCATGTTCACTGATCAATCGCGCCAGCCCTCCCGTTGCAATGACAGTCGCTTCACCGACTTCACGCTTCATCCGGTTCACGATACCGTCCACTTGGGCCACATATCCATAATATGTCCCCGATTGCATCGCTTGAATCGTGTTCTTCCCGATGACTGTCGGCGGGGTCGCCAATTCAATCCGAGGTAGTTTCGCGGCACGCTGATAGAGTGCCTCCACTGAGATCATGATACCTGGTGAGATGATTCCGCCATGGTAACGACGTTTCTCATCGATGTAACAATACGTGGTTGCCGTTCCAAAATCAACAATTATGAGCGGACCGTCATACTTGGCGATTCCAGCCACCGCGTTAACGATTCGGTCGGCCCCGACTTCGCGAGGGTTCTCGACGTGAATGTCCAACCCTGTCTTCACACCTGGTCCCACAACGATTGGACGTACATTGAAGTATCGTTGCGACATTTGTTCAAGTGGGAAAATAACAGGAGGTACGACAGAAGATAAGATCACTCCCTCGACCTGGTCGAACGAGACGTTCGAATGATCGAATAGCGATTTCACCAGCATGCCGTACTCGTCGGTCGTTTTTGTACGATCCGTTGAGATGCGCCAATGGTGTACGAGATGATCTCCATCGTACATCCCGAGAACAATATTTGTATTTCCAACATCAATCACTAAAATCATGATATAGTTCCTCACTTTGTTGTCAATTGCAGTTCGCTCGAATTATAACACGAAAAAAGACGAATGCCTCGTCAAGGGCATTCGTCTTTTTCATTAACGTGATTCGTTATTCGGACGTTCTGTCGGTGTCGCTTCTGGCTTATCGCCTTCAGGTACGACATCCGGCTGGCTGTCTTGGACAACTTCAGGTTGATCGACGACTTGACCGTGTTGAACGGCTGCATCATCTTTCTTCGCTGCGTCATCCGCATCCGTCGATCCATCCACGTCCTCTTCCGGCTCATGCGGAAGATACTCGCGTGTCTTGATCAAATGACGAATCTGTTTCGAGTCGAGCGTCTCGACATCAAGCAGCGTCTTTGCAACGAGTTCGAGATCTTCGCGACGATCTGTCAAAATCTGCTTCGCTTTCGCGTAACAGCGATTGATGATGTCTCGAATCTCCAAATCGATTTCTTGCGCAATCGCATCCGAGTAGTTCTGCTCTGTCTGGAAATCGCGACCAAGGAAGACTTGTCCGCCATGGTTTGAACCGAGCTGGAGCGGTCCGAGTTTATCGCTCATCCCGTAATCCATGACCATCTTACGTGCGATACCAGTAGCGCGCTGGAAGTCATTGCTCGCTCCGGTCGACACTTCTCCAAAGATGACATCTTCGGCGACGCGACCACCAAGAAGACCAACAATCTTGTCTTCGAGTTCAGGTTTTGTCATGAAGTAACGATCTTCTTTCGGAAGCATGACGACATATCCGCCCGCGTTTCCGCGTGGAACGATTGTCACTTTGTGTACTTCATCCGCATTCTCAAGCTCGAGACCGATGATTGTGTGACCCGCTTCGTGATATGCAACAATGTTGCGCTCTTTTTCAGAGATGATGCGACTCTTCTTCGAAGGACCTGCGATAACACGGTCAATCGCTTCTTCCACATCGACAACTGAAACAGCTGTACGGTTCGAACGTGCCGCAACGAGTGCCGCTTCGTTCAAGAGGTTCTCTAAGTCTGCCCCAGAGAAACCAGGCGTACGTTGTGCAATCGACTTCAAGTCCACCGTCGAATCGAGTGGCTTGTTACGTGCATGGACTTTCAATACTTCTTCGCGCCCTTTGACATCCGGACGATCGACCGTGATTTGACGGTCAAAACGACCTGGACGAAGGAGTGCCGGGTCAAGGATATCTGGACGGTTTGTCGCCGCAACCATGATGATCCCTTCGTTATCACTGAATCCGTCCATCTCAACAAGGAGTTGGTTCAATGTTTGTTCACGCTCATCGTGTCCACCACCGAGACCGGCACCACGCTGGCGACCGACCGCGTCAATTTCATCGATGAAGATGATACATGGCGCATTCTTTTTCGCGTTTTCGAACAAGTCACGAACACGTGACGCCCCGACCCCGACGAACATCTCAACAAAGTCTGAACCTGAGATCGAGAAGAACGGGACACCGGCTTCACCGGCTACCGCACGAGCCAAGAGTGTTTTACCTGTCCCTGGAGGACCTACGAGTAAGACCCCTTTTGGAATACGTGCGCCGAGTTTCGAGAATTTGCGAGGATCTTTCAAGAATTCAACAACTTCAATGAGTTCTTGCTTCTCTTCGTCCGCCCCAGCCACATCTTTGAATGTGACGCGACGTTTCTCTTGGTCGTATAGTTTCGCCTTCGATTTCCCGAAGTTCATCACACGACCACCACCGCCACCACCTTGCGCTTGGTTCAACAAGAAGAAGAACAAGATGAAGATGATAATGAACGGTAAAATCGCGAAGACGATGCTGAACCAGCTACTGTTGGATTCAGCCTCCTCGATTTGAATATCCGTATTCGCTCGAAGCTGCGTTAATACATCCGCATATTCCGCTTCGTTCGCTGGAATGTTTGTTTCATAACGTTGGTCTTCATCTCCTGTAAGATCGCCTGTAATCGAGATAGCCCCCGGGATTTCTTGTACGGTTGCCGTCTCAATCCGATCATCTTCCACATATTCTAGGAATTTCGAATACGAGAGCGTTTCACTCTGACTATTCGGATTCTGCAAATATTGAAGGAACAAGATCAAGGCTAGGAAAATCACACCAAAAACCAATGTGTTTTTCACTGCACGATTCATTCTCTGCCTCCTATTCCGAGAAACGATGTTCTCGCCCATTCAGTATATGCCTATACTTTGGGGATTTCCTTTATCTTACCACGTCACATTTTCAAAAGAAAAACGTTAGCCCCCGTAAACGCTCGGTTTGAGCACACCGACATAAGGAAGGTTACGATATTTCTCTTCATAATCAAGACCGTAGCCGACAACGAATTCGTGTGGAATCACGAAACCACTATAGTCTGCTGATAAACCATTTTTACGGCCAGTCGGCTTATCGAGAAGCGTGACAATCTTCACAGACTTCGCTTTACGGTATTTAAGAAGATCGACGAGGTAACCAAGCGTCAATCCACTATCAATAATATCTTCTACAATCAAGATGTCGCGTCCTTCTACAGATGTATTTAAATCTTTCTCGATTTTCACTTCACCTGTCGAAGAAGTTCCTCCATGATACGTCGACACGTCCATGAAATCCATCTCTAAATGGATATCCATTTCTTTGACGAGGTCCGACATGAATGGCATCGCGCCTTTCAATACACATACGAGAAGCGGGAACTCTTCTTTATAGTCTTCGCTCAATGTTCCAGCGAGTTCTTTCACCTTTTCTTGAATCTCTTCACGTGAGATTAAAATTTTCTCCATATCGTTCATTAATGACATCTTGAAATCCTCCTCTTTCTGTTTCGACACAATCATCATTTTACCATTAATCGTAGGCAAATCGCATCCGACTTGTCTAGAAATTCTGAAACTCTTACCCCAACAATCGCGAGAATTCGTCCCGAGGCGTCCTCAAGCAACGGGAGCGTCGGTCGAATGGTTCGCTCAACCTTTTCATCGATTAGGATGCGGGATACTTTTTTTGTCCCCACGTTCAACTGCATTCGATCTCCAGGTACGAGCGAACGAATTGTCAGCGGATAAGTGATTTCCTTTAGCGGAATACCTTCTCGTCCTTCTTCGATGGACAACGAAACCGTACGCTTTCCAAATTGAACGACGGCCGGTAACGACTCGACCTGAACGGGGTGAAGTGATGCTTCTGTCGAACGTTGTACAAGATTAAGTACCCTCTTCTGCTTCATCATGAACCACTCACCTGACAGGTGATAGGTTCCGGTGTCCTTTTGACTCATGCTTAACTTTTCGACCGCCTCACCGACCTCTACCCCATAGCGACGGGACAGCAAGCGAGCGACCGTATACCGCTCAAGTGAGGATAAGCGATTAAACTCATCAAGTTTCACATGAAACGCTTTCATTTCAAGATCCACATTTTCTTCAATCCATCGCCCACATGACTGGTAACGCATGTCCCATTCAGCGTATGCCTGTTTCGCCGTATCGTATACATCGTCAACGACTGTCGGCCACAGTTGTTTCAGCCTCGGGATGATTTCGTGACGGATCCGATTCCGTAAATAGATCACTTCCTGATTGGTGGCATCTTCCCTCCAGGCAAGTTCGTTTTTCCGAGCATACTCGATGAGTTGCACCTTTGTTTCTCTTAATAAAGGACGGATCAACGTCCCACGCCCGAACGTTCTTCTCTCGGGAATTCCTTTCACTTCGATTACGTTTCGATGAAGTTGAATGAGCACCGTCTCCAACACATCATCCGCATGATGAGCCGTGGCCAGTGTATCGTATCCATGTTCATTCATGACGTCTTCAAAAAAGCGGTAGCGGGCCTTACGGTAATGAGCCTGTGATGCTCCTTCTTGAAAATGGAGACGCGTCCCATGAAACGCGACTTGGTAGGATGCCGCTACGTGTGCGACGAACGTGTACTCTTCATCTGATGCTTCTCGTAAACCGTGATGGACGTGCGCCACCGCCACATCCCATCCTTGCTTGACGAGACGGTCCAATAAGACAATGGAATCGACTCCACCCGACACAGCGACGAGTACCTTTTTCATGAATTCCCTCCTTGATATAACAAAAGAAGCCATCTCGATTGAGATGGCTTCTTTACGCTTAGGTTAAGTGACCCGTACGGGATTCGAACCCGTGTTACCGCCGTGAAAGGGCGGTGTCTTAACCGCTTGACCAACGGGCCTAAATAAAATGGTAGCGGCGGAGGGAGTCGAACCCACGACCTCACGGGTATGAACCGTACGCTCTAGCCAGCTGAGCTACACCGCCATGTTATTGTTGTGTCCTAAGCACATTTTCTATAATAACCAGTCACCATTCGAGTGTCAATTCTTTTTTTAAGAAAAAAATCGTGTATAGTGTCGTCTTCCCCACTATACACGATTTTGTATCGTATTTACATCATGCTTCTGATGCGACTTGACGATATTTTTTCTTCCATGCGATCCGGAAGTACGCCCATAGTAATGCAAAACATCCGGCAGCCACAAACACTAAATAGGTTGTCGCCGTCTGCAAGTACTGCGCACCATCTGCCGATAGAATTTCTTTATATCCGGCAACCGTATACGTCATTGGAAGCAAGGCATTGAATGGTTGCAATGCTCTTGGAATCAATTCAAGCGGGAACGTCCCGGCTGACGTCGTCAATTGTAAAATCAACAAGACGATCGCCACGAAACGTCCAGGGTTTCCGAGTGTTGTCACGAGCAACTGTACGATAAAGAGGAACGTGATGCTCGTCAACCAGCTGAAACCGAAGAATTTCAATGGTTCGCTCACTTCAAGACCGAGCAGTTGCACCATAGCCACATCGAGAATCAAGGCTTGCAAGAATCCGACGACCATGAGGACACCAGATTTCGACAATACCCACGATAGACTACGTTTCGGGCGCCCTGCTGGATCGTATAATGGATAAACGATCGAGAGAAGGAGTGCCCCAACGAAAAGTCCGAGTGACATAAAGTACGGAGCAAATCCAGTACCGTAGTTTGGCACCTCGTGAATCGAGTTGTCGACGAGCGACACTGGACCGGCCATCATCTCGACGTTGTCATCTGTTAGACCGATGTCTGCGTCTTTCGCACCTTTTACCAAGGCGTCACGAAGTTCATCGCTACCTGATGCGAGCTCTTTCATTCCGTCAGCGAGTTCACCGCTACCGTCTGAAAGTTCTTGTCCACCATTCGCGAGCTGATTCGCGCCATCCGTTAGCTTGCTCGTTCCGGCTCCGGCACCCTTCGCACCTTCGGCCAGTTCACGGCTTCCTGACTGCAGCTTTTGACCACCGTCCGCTAATTGATTCGCACCATTCACCAATTCATTCGTACCGGTGCTTGCGCTCTTCGCTCCATCCGCAAGCTTTTCGCTACCCTCAGACAACTGTCCAGTCGCGTCTACAAGCTTGTCACTTCCAGCGGCGAGCTCAGTTGTCCCATCTTGAAGTTGTGTCGCGCCTTGATTGAGCTTCGCACTCGCTGACACAAGTTCTTGGGAACGATCGGCCGCCGTTTGCGTACCTTGCTCGATTTGACTTGAACCACTTGCCAATGCGTTCGCACCTTCGGCCAATTTCGTTTGACCGGTACTCAATTCAGAAAGTCCAGTCGATAGTTTGTCTGCACCTGTACCTGCCTGATCAAGACCTGCGCCAAGTGCGACCTGTCCTTCTTTCACTTTTGTCGCGCCAGCGGATAGTTGATCAAACCCGGCCGCCGTCTCTTGCTTCCCTTCGCTCAGTTGTGCCGCAATGGCTTGAAGCATTTCAGGTGATGCCGATTGACCCGACTCAGCGAGCGCTGTCAATTGTCCAATCAACTCATCTTGTTTCGCAGTCAATTCAGACTTCATTTGTCCGATTCCATTGACCACGTCTGTTTGACCCGCAACAAGTGCCGCGTTTCCGTCCTTCGCCTGAGTCAACGCTCCTGAGAGTTTTGTGGCACCATCCTGTAATGCAGATGCCCCCTCTTTCGAGCGCTCGATGCCGGCAGCAAGGTCTTGAACACCTTGGTTCAACGTCTTCGCACCTGTGTGCAGCTCATCTAGTTTAGATGCGAACGCTCCTGTTCCGTCAACGAGTTGGCTCGTCCCGCCTTGTAATGCAGAAGCGCCCTCGCTGACACGATGGACCCCGTCCGAAAGTGAGGCTGAGCCCTCGTATACTTGTTGACTGCCATCCGCGAGTGCAGATGAGCCGTCGGCCAATTGCGAAACACCATCACGTAATTGACTTGCTCCATTCGCCAGTTCCCGTTGTTTCGAAGCGAGAAGCTTCGTCCCATCCGCGAGTTCTGATGAACCATCGGCCAACTGAGTCATCCCATCGTTTAATTGGCTTGCTCCATCCGCGAGCTCACGTTGTTTCGAAGCGAGAAGCTTCGTCCCGTCCGCCAACTTGACGGCACCGTCTTTTGCTGACGTTGAGCCGTCCGCAAGTGTCGCTGCACCATCTGCGGCCTCACCAAGTCCGTCTGCCACATCATTCAATCCGTCTTTCAACGCACTGACATACTGTTTCGAGACTTCGGTCGACAGTTCCGCTTTGACTTGTTCCATCGCGGAACCACCGATTTGTGCGGCTAAGAAGTTATACGATTCATTTGCGATATACTTCAGTTCGAGTTGCTCCGGATGTTCATCTAAAGCAGTCGTCGCTTTTTCTGAAAAGTTTTCTGGAATCTCGATCGCCATGTAGTAGTCATGGTCTTTCAGTCCAGATTCCGCTTCTTTCTTCGTCGTTTCGACGAACTCGAACGCCTCCGAATCCAGCAGCTTATCAATGAGGTCATCTCCAATTGCAAGCGACTCCCCTTCAAACGTTGCCCCTTTGTCTTCATTGACGATGGCGACCGGCAAATCTTTCATCTGTCCATACGGATCCCAAAAAGCCCATAAGAACATACCGGCGTACATTAACGGTACGAGTGCGACCGCAAGAATCGGAACCAACACACGTGGGTTCTTGAAGATACTTCGCCACTCCGCCGTCCACAGTTTCCATCCATTCATTTTTCTCTCCACCTTCACTTATAAAACATAACTATTTTTTCATGTTCCCTATTTTGCTCCCTTCCTCGAAAAAAAGCAACTCTTTTAGTTATTTTTTATAAATTTTTTAAACAGAAAAAAAGCCATGAACGAAAATGTTCATGGCTCGTCTCATTACAAGACCTCTATGGTTACGAGTAGAAGCTAATTGGTATACGAAGGATTACCCGCGCTTGGCTCCGCGTCCACCGCGTTTTGAGTCTGTTTGACGTTTCAACGTCGAAAGACGCTCGTCGCTATCTTTCAAGAACTTACTCATCAATGTATCGAATGTTTCTGGTTCACGACGTTGTTCACGACGACCGCCACCACGTGGGCCGCCACCGCGTGGACCGCCGCCACCGCGTGGACCACCTTGACCTGGGCCACCTGGACGTGGGCCACGAGAGAAACGCTCACCAGCTGGACGCTCAGGACGCTCAGGACGTTCGCTTACAGGACGGTCGACTGCTTTCTTGATGGACAACCCGATTTTCCCATCATTTTCGACGTTCAACACTTTTACCGTGACTTCTTGACCGACTGTCAACACTTCGTTAATGTCTTTGACGTAAGAGTCTGCCACTTCACTGATGTGTACTAATCCTGTCTTGCCATTTGGGAGCTCGACGAACGCTCCGAAATGCGTAATCCCTGTAACCTTACCTTGTACCTTGCTTCCTACTTCAATTGACATAAAATAATGTACTCCTTTTTTGATTGATTCTTTCTAATTATACGAGTCGTTTCCCTAACGGTCAACGAACCGACTTATTCCTCTGGCGAGAAGTAGAAAATAATCTCTCCATCTTTAGAGAAAAGCAGTTCGTTTCGTGCTAAGTTCGCGATATAATCTTCATCCTGTAACCGTTCCACTTGCTCTTTCAACTCATCCTGTTCGGCCTGCTGTTCACGCAACTCCACTTTTGCTTGTGCGTAGGCTTGTTGCTGGTCCGATACGTACCCTACTTTCGAGAAGTAACTCTGTCCAATCAACACCATGACAAATAAAAACAGGAGAGAGGCTGCCGCCAAACGACGTCGAAGATGAACTCGTCGGCGATGTGTATCTTTTTCTAGCTGTTCTCTACGCTCATCTAGCGCTCGAATGCGTCGTTGTCGATCCATCGGATTACGTCCGTTCATCGCCTCATCCCCCTCCTCTTAATACATTAAGTATACTTTTTTTTATGAGTTGATACTACCGTCCATCTTCTCTTCTTTAAGTAAACGATACATTTCTTTCGCATCTTCTTTACGTGCATGTTCTGCGATTGAATCGATGACGACCGTGACGAGTTTATTTCCGAAGCGAATTTGTAATTCATCTCCGACTTTGACTTCTGTGCTCGCCTTCGCGACTTGCCCATTCAGTTGGATTCGTCCTTGGTCCGCCACTTCTTTTGCCAACGTGCGACGCTTGATTAGACGTGACACTTTTAAAAACTTATCTAGTCTCATAAACCTTTCTCCTTTGCCTCGTTCCAAAGCGCATCCATCTGTTCGAGTGTCATCTGGTGAAGGTCACCGTTCGCTTCCACATACTCGAATCGACGTTTGAACTTTCGGTTCGTCTGTTCTAATGCTTGCTCGGCATTCAGCCCAACGTATCGCGCGATGTTCACGATGGAGAACAATACGTCCCCAAGTTCCGATTCATCACTTAGGTCTTCATGCCATTCTTTTAACTCTTCTTCCAGTTTTTCGAAGGCACCGGATACGTCATCCCACTCAAATCCGACGTGAGCCGCTTTCTTTTGAAGTTGCTCCGCTCGCATCAATGAAGGTTGGTCGACGAGAACACCATCGAGTTGCGATTGTTTCTTTTCCCCTTTTTCCGTCTGTTTAATCGCATTCCAGTTTTTCACCACGTCAGAGGTATCTTCGACGGTGACATCGCCAAAGACGTGTGGATGGCGGCGCACCATCTTCTCACTGATGGAACCGATTACGTCACGAATATCGAAATAGCCCTCATCTTCTCCGATTTGAGCATGCAACATCACTTGGAGCAAGACGTCACCGAGTTCTTCGATGATGGCATCATCGTCTTCTGCATTGATTGCTTCAATCAACTCATACGCCTCTTCTAATAGGTACTTGCGAAGTGACGCATGCGTCTGTTTACGATCCCACGGGCACCCGTCTGGTCCTCGAAGCGTTGCGATGATTTGTTTGAGTGTCGCAAAATCCTTCGCCAAATACGATTCATCCACGAGCGGTGGAACGTAGAGGGTCGTCAAGTTATTCACTTCCGCCATCCGGTCCATTTCGAATAACGGAATGTGCTCAATCCGTTCTTGCGTCGTACCGGCAGCCGTCACAAGGGTGACGGGATGGTCGTCCGGATACCGTTCCATCAATTGCACTTTGACGTCACCCGCCACGAATCCATCGTACACTTGCCCGATAAGCACATGTTGGGTCACCTGCAAACGTTCAAGGTCGAGTGCGGTCGCATCGAGCAGTTGAAATCCATTGATTGGGTCGATCCGGAGCGCCTGGAACATGGCATCGAGGAAACTTTGACCACCGAGTACATGAAGGTCGGCACCGCGTTCCACTAATAGTTCGACGGTCCGTTCCGCTACGAACGGGTGGCCCGGTACGGCGTATGTGATCGCCATTTCTTCACTTTTACTCAACAACGTCTCGACAATTTGGTCATAAACTTCTTCAAACGTATCACTCGATTCATAGACCGAATCAAATGATTCGAACACGAGTCCTTCCGCTTCTAACTCTTGAACGACAGGATGTTCTTTTGTGCGCAACCAGACGAGCGGTTGTTGTTTTAAATGGCGGTACACACCGAGCGGCAATTGATTCAACTCACCAGACCCGAGTCCGACCACCGTGATTGTATAACCCATATTAGTTCTCCTTTTTCTCGAGCACATCGAGCAGACGACTTCCGAACGGGATCAGTTCCCATTCCGCAAGTGACAGCATTCGCGTACTCCATAATCTCCATATATAAAGGACGGCACCGCTACACACCATTCCGATTAACCAACCGAACGCAGTGATTCGCGAATCGACCCACATCTGACCTAGCCAGTTTAACACGCCAATGAGGAACAGCATCGGTACGAGGGCTTTCCATAGTGATTTATAATGTTTCGATCGAAATGATCCGAGCGGAATCGAACGGTCAAGCGCCCGAAAATTATAGAATGCCATCGCTAAAAATCCAATCGACGTCCCGATTGCCGCGCCTTCGATTCCGTAACTCGGGACAAGCCATGCGTTTACCATACTTTTCACTAAAATTGCGACGACCATACTTCGTGCCGCGACCCACTCTCGGTCAATCGCCTGCAAACAAGTCATACTCGCAATCGCCAAGGAGGCAGCAAACGTACTCGTCGCTAAGAAGACAAGGGCTCGCGTCCCGGACTCGTCTTCAAACAAGGCCACGTTCAAGAAAAACATGACTCCCATCAACCCGATGGTCGCTGCACCAGCAATCGCCGTCGTCACACGAATCATCGAACGGAGTCCCTGTGTCGTCTTTTGGAGATGCCCTGCCCGATAGTGACGGACGAGCGTCGGCACGTTGGCCATCCCGATGGTCGTGGTGAACAAAATGGCGAATTGCACGAGCGGATATCCTCGATCGAACACTCCTTTGCTCACCTTCGCCTCATATGTGCCACCCATCAAATTGACGATGGTGAAGGAGTCGACCAGTTGCATCCATAAAATCCCGAGTGATGCGAATCCGACCGCGAAACCCGTCGTCAACAAGAGTTTCATTCCTCTCCGAAACGTGACGCGGCGCACCCTCACAATCCGCACTCCTCGTGCGCGATAAACTAAAAAGGCAATCGCCACAAGCCCACCGATGAGCGTCGCACCATACGCATATTGACTGAGCGTATATGCATCTTTTCCGAGACGGACCCCAATCCATAATAGGGACAGCATGACCGTCACGCGGACAAAGTTCTCGAGCACTTGCGACCATGCGCTCGGTCGTAAGTCATCTCTCGATTGAAAAGCCCCGCGCAACACGGCTGACGCCGGCATGAGTAAATAACTCAAACTGATCACGCGAAGTGCAGGAGCTAGCTGCTCATCTCCAAGCCATTTCGCTAGGGTCGGGGCAAACAGCCATACCGTGACGACAAGCATGGACGAGAGTAGAAGTAAGGCGTAAAAGCTTCCCCATAAGACTTCTAACTTACGATTCGTCCCTTTCGCACCGACGCCGATTTTCGCAATGACGACCGGCATCGCATAAATGCCGAGTGACGCCACGATGGCCGCGAACGGATAGACGGTTTGATAGGCATAAAGTCCGAAGTCCCCCGCCAAGTTTTGATAGGGGACACGATAGGCGAAGCTGATCAGTTTCGATACGTAGCCGGCAAGGGCGAACAGAACGACGCCTTGCGCAAACTTACTTGGCGACCGCATCGCCCACCAACCGCTTCATCAGTTCTTCTAATACAGTATCGGCATCATTCAAGAGCTCTGTTAGCGGCATCCGACCGCTGAGTGACAGTTTCAAGGCGCCGTCTTCTTGCCCTACGCCAAGCTTACGACCAAGAGGCATCGACCACTCCATGAAGGACGGGACATCCAGAGCCATCGTCGATTCTTTCGATAAGACAATTTCGATACGTCCTGGCGTCTGCTTGATTCGACTCACTTTTGCCAGTTCTCCATAAATACGCAGACGTGTCAATTGAATGAGCAACGCGACCGGTTCCGGGAATTCGCCAAATCGTTCAATCAGTTCATCTTGAAGGGCGAACAACGCGTTCGGCGTATCTACATATTTGAAGCGTTTGTACATCTCAATCTTCAATTCGCTATCTGACAAGTAGTCATCAGGGATATACGCATCGGCCTGGAAAGTGATCTCCGGTTTGAAGACGACTTGTTTCGCTTGTCCACGCATGCGGTCTTTCCGTTCCTCAATGGCTTCAGAGAGCATTTGTGAGTACAGATCGAAACCGACCGAATCGATGAATCCAGACTGTTGTGCACCGAGTAAGTTCCCGGCCCCACGAATCGACAAGTCGCGCATCGCAATCTTAAAACCACTGCCGAGCTCTGTGAACTCTTTGATGGCCTGAAGACGACTTTCTGCCACTTCCGTCAAGCGCTTGTCTTTCCGATACGTAAAGTACGCATAGGCGATGCGATTCGAACGTCCGACACGACCTCGGAGTTGGTAGAGCTGGGACAGTCCCATTTTGTCGGCATCGTGGACGATGAGGGTGTTGACGTTTGGAATGTCGATTCCCGTCTCGATGATTGTCGTTGAGACTAAAATATCCGCCTCGCCCTCTAGGAAGCTGATTAACTGGCTCTCGAGCTCACTTTCAGTCATACGTCCATGGGCCGTAGCAATTCGTGCATCCGGCAATAAGGCCCGGATCTCTTCCGCTTTCCGTTCGATCCCTTCGACACGGTTATAGAGGAAGAACGCCTGTCCTCCGCGAGCGAGTTCACGTTCGAGCGCTTCACGCAAGACGATGCCGTCGTATTCCATGACGTATGTTTGGACAGGATAACGATTCTCTGGCGGTGTCTCCAATACGGACAAGTCACGGATTCCGATCATCGACATATGCAATGTCCGTGGAATCGGTGTCGCCGTCAACGTGAGGACGTCGATGTTCGTCTTCAACTGTTTCAGACGCTCTTTATGTTTGACGCCGAACCGTTGTTCTTCATCGATGATGACGAGACCGAGGTTGGCGAACGTCACGTCTTTGGACAACACGCGGTGTGTCCCGACGACGATGTCAATGGTACCTTCTTTCAAACCTTTCTTCGTCGCCGTCATTTCACTCTTCGAACGGAAACGACTCATGACCGATACGTTGATCGGGAATTCGCTGAACCGCTCGAGCATCGTTTCATAATGCTGTTGGGCGAGGACGGTCGTCGGGACAAGAAAGGCCACTTGTTTACCGGCGAGCACGGCTTTGAACGCCGCCCGAATTGCCACTTCCGTTTTTCCGTATCCGACATCTCCACACAAAAGGCGATCCATCGGACGGGAGCGTTCCATATCCGCTTTGATTTCTGCAATCGAACGGACCTGGTCTTCTGTCTCGGCGTACGGGAAAGAGGATTCGAACTGACCCATTTCTTCATCGTCCGGAGGGAACGCGAAACCGACCGAGGCCTCTCGTGCCGCGTACAATTTAATGAGCTCATCAGCAATGTCTTCAACCGATTTGGCAACTTTCGATTTTACTTTCTTCCACTCGGTGCCGCCGAGTTTATAAATCTTTGGCTCTTTTCCTTCGGCACCGACATATTTTTGGACGAGATCGATTTGGTCGACCGGCACGTAGAGGGCGTCGTCCCCTGCATAGACGAGGTGCAGGTAATCCTGATGGATTCCACCGACCTCGATTGTTTTAATGCCAAGGTACTTCCCGATTCCGTGGTGCACGTGGACGACATAATCGTTCGGTTTCAGCTCTTGGTAACTCTTGATTCGTTCGGCGTTCGTCAAATTCTTCGTCTGACGTTTTCGTTTCGTCACACGCTTGAACAACTCTTCTTCCGATATGACAACGAGACGGCTCGTCGACAGTTCGAATCCCCCTTCGATTTGACCGATGATGACCGAGACACGTCTCGGTTCTAACTCTCCATCGACATTGGTGAAGGTCGAGGCGATTCCATAGTCGGAAAGAAGCGCTTCAATCTTATCTGCACGCGACTTATCTCCCGCAAGTACGACGATTCGTTGATCACCTTGCTGCCATCGTTCGACTTCCTGCTTCAATAGATGCATCTGACCGTGGAACGCCGGTAGCGGACGACAGCTCAAATGGACCGTATCGCTCTCCGGAATGCCCGAACGACGAGACGGAAGCAAGGAGAACGCGACTTGCTTCAAGTCGCGGAAGACTTTATGCATCGGGACGGCGAGCGTGTAATTGCTGACAGCCTCCCCTTTTTCGATAAGTGAGGAGAACCATTCCGCCTCTTCACGATCCTGTACGTCCGCAGCGTCCTCGATTCGTGCCACCTCATCTAAAATGAGGACGGCGTCTTTCCCAACGTAGTCAAGGAGTGTGGACGTATAGAGCAATGGCGAATACTTCCCAACTTTCTCCGGAAGGTCTCCACGCTCAAGCCGCTCGATGTCTGTCATGACTCCTTCTTCAAGGGCTTGACGGATCACTTCATTCCCAATCAACTCGACGGTTCGGTCGTACTGCTTCCGAAGCGTACCGCCCGCCTGCTTCAGCTGATTCTCCGTTGCGATGAACTCGGTCGCAGGCGTAATGCACACTTCCCCCACTACACCAAGCGAGCGTTGCGTTTCCGCGTCAAACGTGAAAATTGAGTCAATCTCGGTGTCGAACAGGTCGATTCGATATGGGCGCGCTTCTGTAAGCGGATAAACATCTAGAATACTCCCTCGTACGGAAAATTCACCAGGTGTCGTCACCGTTGCCGTTCGTTCATAGCCCATGCCCGTCAATTGTTTCGAAAAATCCGCTAAATCGAGGTCACTTCCTGGCTTCAACATGATGCGACTGTCTTGCCACGCTTCCGGACTTGGTACATAGCGTCGTAATCCACCAAGCGGCACGACAACAACGCCTCCTGTTTGGTCGAGGAGACGAGTACGGGCATCAATTCGGGCGGCTAACAGTTCCGGACTAGACGTCAGTGACAGTTCACCTGCTAGCGTCTCATCGATCGGATACAACAACGTTTTGTCCGGACCGATGAGTGATTCAAGTTGATCGAACATCTTTTGGGCTTGATACATGTTATGCGTCACGACAATAAGACGTCTCGAGGACGATTTCACGAGTCCAGCCAAGACGAGCGCTTTTGCGCTTGTCGTCAAACCCGTCACCAATTGACGGTCTACTTTTTGGAGTCGCTCTCGAATCACATTCGTTTCAGGGAGCGCCACCATAAATCTCTCTAAAGCATTCATTTGTTTTCCTCCAACTCATACGACAAAAAAGGGTACAATGACCCTTTAGTTGTATCGATTCATCAGCGCCAGCCAATCTGTATCCACAAAATCAGTGGCTGCGGTTACGGCGTTGTCGAGTGTTTCATTTAATTCTGGTAACTCGTCTTTACGATAGTTCATCAACACCCAGTCGACGACTTTAATCGGGTGCGGGGGACGACCGATTCCGAGCTTCAATCGTTTAAATTCAGCCGTTCCCAAGTGTTGAATGAGAGATTTAATCCCATTATGACCACCTGCGCTCCCTTTCGGACGGAAACGAAGTTTGCCAGGCACCATATCCAAATCGTCATAAATGACTAATAAATCATCAATTTCAATTTTATAATAATCTAAAATGGGACGGACGGCTTCACCCGACAAGTTCATATACGTGAGTGGTTTGACAAGTACAACGCGTTCACCATTGATTCTTCCCGTTCCCATAAGGGCATTAAACTTCGCTTCATTCAGCGAGATGCCATGCTTTTCGGCGAGACGGTCAATTGCTAAAAAACCGACATTGTGCCGCGTCATCTCAAACTTTTTCCCGGGATTCCCAAGACCGACGATGCATTTCATATCATTTCCTCCTGAACAAAAAAGCCCAAAGGCGAATGCCTCCGGGCCTCGTTTTTTAATCGAATAGGGTACTGACCGATTTATGCTCGTGTACGCGCATAATCGCTTCCCCAAGCAAATGGGCGACCGACATTTGCTTGATCTTGCTCGAGCAAGGACGACCCGTCAAATCGATGGTATTTAAGACGACCAACTCTTTGATTGATGAATTGTCGATACGTTCCATCGCTGGACCAGAAAGGACTGGGTGTGTACAAGACGCATACACTTCTTTCGCACCCGCTTCGACGATAGCATCTGCCGCAAGTGTGATCGTTCCAGCTGTATCGATGATGTCGTCGATCAAAATCGCCGTTTTCCCTTCGACACTGCCGACGATATTCATGACTTCAGCGACGTTCGCTTTCGGACGACGCTTGTCAATGATAGCAATCGGCGCTTTCAAACGTTCTGCCAATTTACGTGCACGTGTCACGCCACCGTGGTCTGGAGAAACGACCACGATATCTTTCGCTTGAAACTCTTCTGTTTCAAAGTAAGTCGAGATGAGCGGTACACCAAGTAATTGGTCAACCGGAATATTGAAGAATCCTTGAATTTGCGCTGCATGCAAATCCATCGTGATGACGCGTGTCGCACCCGCTACTGTAAGAAGGTCAGCGACAAGTTTCGCCGTGATCGGTTCACGCGAGCGTGCTTTACGGTCTTGACGTGCGTACCCATAATACGGCATCACGATGTTGATCGTACGGACAGAAGCACGTTTGAGTGCATCAATCATGACGAGCAATTCCATGAGCGTTTCGTTTACAGGCGAGCTTGTTGATTGGATGACATACACATCATCTCCACGAACACTTTCCTCGATGTTGATATAGAGTTCACCGTCGCTGAAACGTTTGACTTGGCAATCGCTGAGCGGGACACCAATTTCTTTCGCGATTTCTTCAGCAAGCGGGCGGTTCGAGTTTAAGCTAAATAGACGAATTTCTCGTTCGTATACAGTAGACATGTTTAGGATTCTCCTCCGTTGTTTTCCATAATGATTGGCAGCAAGTTATCGTTTTGTGTAGCCTTCTTTATTCGTTTGGCGTTCGCGTGCAATCGCTAGCGCCTCTTCTGGTACATCACTCGTAATCGTCGATCCAGCAGCGACAATCGCGCCTTTCCCGACTTTTACAGGGGCAATCAAGTTGACGTTACAGCCAACGAATGCATCGTCTTCCACGACTGTCTCGAACTTGTTCTTACCGTCATAGTTCACTGTGATTGATCCACAGCCTAAGTTGACGCGCTCACCGATTGACGCATCCCCGATATAGCTCAGGTGTGACGCTTTCGCACCGTCACCGAACGTCGATTTTTTAATCTCTACAAAGTTGCCGACGCGCGTGTTCGCACCGAGGACAGCTTGTTGACGTAAGTGAGCGAACGGTCCGACTTGAGCCGCCTCACCGATTCGGCTATCAGTCACGACAGACTGGCGTACGACGGCATGGTCTTCAATCACACTGTTGCGGATGTCCGAGTTTGGTCCGATGACACATTCTGAGCCAATCGTCGTCTTGCCAAGAATGACCGTTCCCGGATAAATGACCGTATCCGATCCGATGACCACGTCTGGTGAAATGTACGTCGATGCCGGGTCCATGAAGGTAACCCCTTCACGCATGAGACGCTCATTTGTCCGCTTGCGCATGATGGCTTCCGCTTGCGACAAGGCGACGCGGTCATTGACCCCAATCGTCTCATCAAACGTCGGTGCTGTATGCGCCGCAACCACTTCGCCCGCTTCTTTTGCGATTGAAATGACGTCAGGTAAGTAATATTCGCCCTGTGCATTGTTGTTACCGACTTGTTTGAGCGCATCGAACAACAATTCGTTATCGAATACGTACGTCCCTGTGTTGATTTCATTGATGGCAAGTTCTGCTTCTGAAGCATCTTTATGTTCCACGACTTTCGTCACATTCCCATCTTCACCACGAACGACTCGACCATATCCGGTCGCATCGTCAGCAATCGCAGTCAACACCGTGACTTTTGCTTGTTGCGCTTCGTGATGCGCGAGAAGGGCTTCTAACGTTTCTGCCGTGAGTAACGGTGTATCTCCACAGACGACAAGCGTCGCCCCTGATTTACCCGCAAGTTCTGCTTCAGCCATCTGAACAGCATGTCCTGTTCCAAGCTGCTCTTCCTGGACCGCATACTCTACCCGTGTGCCGAGCGTGTCTTGTACCGCTTCCGCCCCATGGCCAACGATTACGATTTGACGACTGACACCGATTTGGTCTAACTGATCGACAACATGTTCGACCATTGGTTTCCCTAGAACCGGATGAAGTACTTTATATAACTTCGACTTCATTCGCGTCCCTTTTCCTGCTGCCAAAATGACTGCAAAACGCTCCATGCTTGATTCGCTCCTATCTCACAACAGCTGTGATTGGTCTGTATAGTTCGGCTTTTCTGCAACTAAATCCTATTTACACCGTTTCTACTATATCGAAACCATGCCTTCGTTTCAATAGTTGTACCGTTCCTTAACCATTGAAACGCAAAAAAACAGCGGTAGGCAACCTAACCGCTGTTTTCTGTCATTCATGTGTACCGTATGACACATGTTGTGGGTCAAGGATTTCCACATCCATATTGGAATAGGTTTCCAATACAGCCGCTTCGACCTTTTGTCGCATCTCCCCGTTAATCGGATGCGCAATATCCCGAAAAATCCCTTCTGGTGTCCGTTTGCTCGGCATGGCGACAAATAGACCGCTACTTCCTTCGATGATTCGAAGATCGTGTACAACGAATTCATGGTCAAGTGTGATTGAGGCCAACGCTTTCATTCTGCCTTCTGTCGCGACTTTGCGAATTTTTACGTCTGTGATCTGCATGTTTCGCATCCCCTTTTTCATCGTTGTCTACGCCATGGTGTGGTCTTCTGTAAGGTTCAGTTGGTTTCAAACGAACGTCATGACTCCATATTGATAACTCTATACCCTCTAATCATAAAACGAAATCAAAATTTTGCCAATCACTTTAAGAATTGTTCCACATTCCCCCGCGAAATGGTGACCAGCCCTTCATCAGGATCGACATTCGTCAATTTCATCAAGCTGACGTATTCACTCACCATCTTTTTCTCGGCCCCTTCGGCCTCCATCAAGACACCGACACCCGCAAGATTGGCTTCAAATTCATTCAAGAGGCTCATCATCCCACGAATCGTCCCGCCGGCCTTCATGAAATCATCAATCAAAAGCACATTCGCACCACGTGGCAGACTGCGACGTGCAAGCGCCATCGTACGAATCGCTTTCGATGAACCTGATACATAGTTGATGCTGACCGTCGAACCTTCTGTGACACGGCTATCTGAACGCACAATCACAAACGGAACGCCCAACTGTTCAGCGACCGCATAGGCAAGGGGAATCCCTTTCGTCGCAATCGTCATGACCACATCGACTTTCCGGTCGGCGAAGACGGACGCAAAAACCTGCCCCATCGGTTTCACTTGGCTTGGATTACCTAGTACATCTGTGAGGTAGAGATAGCCTCCTGGTAAGAGACGCTCCGGTTTTGATAGTTGCTCACAGAGCGTATCAATCATCTCTAGCGATTTTTCTTTACTCCATCCTGGGATAAACATGACACCACCGGCTGCACCAGGGACAGTGACCAGTTTTCCAATCCCATCATGGGACAACATTTCACTGACAATGACAAGGTCTTCGCTAATCGACGACTTTGCAGCTTTATAGCGACTTGAAAACATCGACAACGAGACAAGCTGATGCGGATGATCAAGTAAATAACGGGTCATATCGACGAGACGACCACTTCTACGAATTTTCATACGGATTCTCCTTCACATCTTCAATAATAAACGAATGTTCTATTGAAAATATATCACTTTCATTCGTTTTTGTTCAATGTCTTTTGCCGAGAATCCGAACGACGAACACTTCTGGGCAAAATCCTTTCAATCCATTATAGATTCGATGCGCTTTTTGCTCATGTTCGATCAGCGCAAACACGGTCGGTCCGCTTCCACTCATGAGAACACCTTCCGCTCCGCAATGACGCATCGTTTCTTTGATTTGTTTCACTTCCGGGTGAAGCTTAAGTGTCACACTCTCAAGTGAGTTACCAAGGTGTTCACAGATTCCATGGAAATCTTTTTGACGAATCGCCTCTACCATGGCCTCGGTATCAGGGTGATGCACCTCTTCCATACGCACTGCCCGATACACATCTGCCGTCGATACCCCGATTTTCGGTTTACCGAGAACGACATAGCACGGTGGCGGGGCCGGAATCATTTCTAACTGTTCACCACGACCACGGGCGATAGCTGTTCCGCCGATGACACAAAATGAGACGTCCGATCCAATCTCGGCACCGAGCTCTGCTAGCTCCTCTAATGACAAGTTCAATGAAAACAGTTCGTTCATCCCACGGAGCGTTGCCGCCGCATCACTCGAGCCACCTGCAAGGCCAGCTGCCACGGGAATCTGTTTATCGAGCACAATCTCGACCCCTTGCTGAATGTTAAAACGTTCGCGCAACAATTCTGCTGCTCGATACGCCAAATTCCGATGATCATTCGGCACATAGGCGTGTTCTGATTGAATCCGAATCTCATCCGACTCTAAAACTGTCAACTCCAAGCGATCTGCCAAGTCGACTGTCGTCATTACCATTTCTACTTCATGATAGCCGTCCGGACGCTTTCCAAGGACATCAAGTGTCAAATTAATTTTTGCCGGCGCTTTCACACTGATCGTGCGCATCACGTTCACCCTTCCCATTTGTCTCCTGTTCGCCATTGTACCGTAAACGGGCGCACAAAAAAAGAAGCAGCTGCCAATGCATCCGCCCCTCATTTATAAATCAATTACCGAATTCAATTTTAACTGTATCCGTTAGGACATCAGCGTAGCTATACGAGACACGTTCCACATTATGCAGGTCTTCATCCAATTTCACAACGAACACCGCAGGATATGTCTCAACGAGCGTTCCAAACCGAGTAACAACTTTCTTACGACCGCCGTTTGCTTTCAACGTCAATCGTTCACCAACATGCGATTCGAGTTTTTGTCTGATTTCTTGTAACGTCTTTGGCATACGCTTCACCTCACTGTTACAAGTATAGCATAATTGAATATGAAAATAAAGATTAATATTATAACGACTCGTTTTCAGGTCGTCAACTATTTTTAAGTGGTAAAATTGTGTCAGACAAACGTGCGAATTCTTCTAGGCTTAACGTCTCTCCACGACGTTTCGGATCGATTCCAGCCTCGTGAAGCGAACGTTCGAGTTCGACTTTATGTTCTTTCCCGATATAGTTTGTCAAATTGTTCAGGATGGTTTTACGGCGCTGAGCGAAGCTTGCTCGGGCCACATCAAAGAAAAATGCTTCGTCTTTCACTTGTACGGCCGGTTCTTTGCGCATCCGTAGTGTAATGACGGCCGAATCGACGTTCGGCGCTGGGATGAACACGTTTTTCGGCACGATGAAACTGACTTCTGCTTCCGCATAATACTGAATCGCAATCGATAGCGAACCGTATGCTTTCGTGCCTGGTTTTGCTCCAATCCGTTCTGCCACTTCTTTTTGAATCATCATGACGAGCGAGCGGAACTTAACGCCGCTCTCAAGCAAACGCATGATGATTGGTGTCGTGACGTAGTAAGGTAAGTTGGCGACAACCGAAATATCTTCAATACCTTCGTTTAAAAATTCTTGCTCTACGATTTCCCGTAAGTTCAGTTCCAATGCATCTCCATGGATGACTTTCACATGCGGATAAGGCGACATCGTATCATCTAAAATCGGCAAAAGACGTTGGTCGATTTCAAGCGCAACGACTTTTTTGGCACGCTTGGCCGATTGTTCGGTCAATGAGCCGATTCCAGGACCGATTTCAAGGACACCGCTCGCTTCACTCAGTTCCGCTGCTCCGACAATTTTACTCAAGATGTTCAAATCGATTAAAAAGTTTTGACCGAGCGATTTTTTGAATGAAAACCCATGTCGCTCTAAAATCGCTTTCGTTCGTTGGATTGTTGCAATGTCTTTCAACCCTGTTCCTCCTCTAATTGAGCAAGTGCCTGCTCCCACTCTTCAATCGTGACGCCGAGCGCCTCGACCCGTTTTACAAATTGTTTGGCATTCGGCTCACCGATTCGAAGCAACACCCCGAGTCGCTTCCGACGCGTCGCGGCCGCTGCTCCACCGATTAAATCCGCCTCCAACACCATTTTCCGTGTGACGATTGGTTGGTCCGTTTCGACACGCGGTTCAAACACTGCTCCTAAGACACGGCGAAGTGACTCCGGACTCGCATGTTCCACACCGATTTTCCCACGCTTGTCCTTCGCCTCGGCCCGAGGCAAGTGTGCGTGCTTACATCCTTTGACGCGTTCCTCGACAATCGCCCGAATACGATCTCCTGGATAATCTGGGTCCGTCAAAATGATGACCCCGCGCTTCTCCTGAGCACGACGGATTCGTTCAATCGTCTGATCGGATACGGCAGACCCGTTCGTTTCAATCGTATCGACGTCGAACACTTCTTGAAGTCGCGCCGTGTCGTCACGCCCTTCTACGACGATAATTTCTTGTATTTTCTCACGCATTGTCTGATCCTTCTTTCTCTTCTTCCTGCTTTGGAATCACCCAGATGGTGAGTGGTTTACGACCAAACGTTACGGCCTCTTCCTTTTCATCCATCATGATATCGATTTTTTGCCCTTTGATTGCACTTCCTGTATCCAAGGCAATCGCCATACCGATACCCTCGACATATACACGGGTCCCGAGTGGAATGATGGCAGGGTCGACCGCAATGATGCGCATGCCTTCATACAAAATCGTGTCGGTTACATCATATCCGCTTCTTGTCAGCACGCGTCCGTCGTATGTTACCGTGTCTTCCGGGTTGTTCGTATAAGCGGTCGCTTCCACAAGCAATTGTTTCGCAGATGAAAAATCGAGTACGTCATCTGTTTTCGGCGGTTCGGCAATCTCGACTTCAGCTTCCGGAATGAATGGGCTCGATTCATCCGCGGTCGTTGACTCAGGCTCGGTTATCGGTTCTGCGACTTTCTTCGTTCCCACTTTGATAATCTGCGGCATCGTTTTACGCAATGTCTCGACATCTGTTTTCGTACGATTTGTAATTGTACCATTTTCCACAGTAAGTGCATACCTTGTCCGTTCAAGTCCAGGAACCCCGACCTGCACCATTTGCATCACACCTTCTTCGAGCGTATCATCCTCTTCCTCGACCACTTCAAACGGAATCAACTCACTCTCATATTGAACGACATCACGATTCGTATTGACCGTAATCGTCAATCCTTCTCGTATCGGCGTGGAAGGGGCCGGCATGACCGTATCACTTTCCGTCACATCGATGTTCTCTTGCATTAAGAGTTGCTCCACATCCGTAGCCATTGTATAAATCGTCAACGCCTCTTGACCGACAATGAGATTCACGGCCACGACCGGTTGATATCGAATCGTCATCCCATTCGTCACCGGTGTACGGACTGATGGATACACCGTATCTCCGTCTCGTACCGTGACTCCGTATCGCAGTAAGACATCCTCTACAGTCCGCTCGCGCGTCTGCACCGTCTCCGTTTGACCGTAGCCAATCTGAAGTGAGACCTCGTGTGAACGCTCAATCCGGATTAGACGGTCGTCTGGTACATCTTCACTGAGCGCCGGTGTGACATAATCTGATTCATCTAGTGTGATATTTAACTCTTCGAGCACCTCGAGAACCGAGTCGGCTCGTGTCTCATGCTCGATCACCACACCGTCATCGACGATTCGAATCGATTCAGGTTGTAACATCACGTACGCCACAGAAGCCGTCGCAATAATACCGATACTCGCTAATACACGCTTGATCATGGGAGTCGGAACAACTTCTTCGCGTTGACTGTCGTAGCAGCAGCGAGTTCATCGTAAGGCATATCGCGAAGAGTGGCGATTTCTTCGGCTACATATTTGACGTACGCTGGTTCATTTCGTTTTCCACGGAACGGTGTTGGGGTCAAGTACGGGCAGTCCGTCTCGACAAGCAGACGATCCAGTGGCACTTCTTGCGCCACCGCCTTCGGAACTTTCGCATTTTTGAACGTGACCGGTCCTCCTAACGAAATATAGAAGTTCAAGTCTAGGCACCGAGGCAAAAGTTCGACGGACATGCTGTAACTATGGAACACACCGCCGACTTCTTCAGCATGCTCTTCTTCTAAAATATCAAGGACATCTGCCGTTGCTTCTCGGTTATGAATGACAATTGGCATATTCGTTCGCTTGGCAATGGCGATCTGTTGACGGAAGAGGCGCTGTTGCACGTCTTTCGGTGATTTGTCCCAATGATAATCGAGACCGATTTCACCGAGTGCCATGACTTTCGGATGACTCATGAGTGTTTCGATTCGTGCTAAATCCGCATCCGTACAGTCAATCGCATCGACAGGATGCCATCCGACAATGGCATAAATATCTTCATGCGTTTCTGCCAGTTCAATGGCTCGATCGATGGTCGGTGTATCAAATCCAACAACGAGTAGCGGAGAAACGCCCGCTTCTCTCGCTCGCTCAATCGTCTCCTCCACGTCTTCACTGAACTGTTCCGCATTGATGTGCGTATGTGTATCAATTAACATCTTGTTTCCTCCTTAGAAAAAGAGAGGGAGACCGCGGTCTCCCCCATTCCATTATTTGACGATGGCACCGTTCGGCATCTGGTCTGAGACCGTCGCGAGCTCTAGTTTCCCGTCACGATCTGCAGCTAGAATCATCCCTTGCGAGAGTTCTCCACGGAGCTTGACTGGTTTCAAGTTTGCGACAACGATGACTTTCTTGCCAACCAAATCTTCAGGGGCATACCATTCAGCGATACCAGACACGATTTGACGCGTCTCTTTCCCAAGGTCGACTTGAAGTTTCAACAGTTTCTTCGCTTTTTTAATCTTATCGGCTTCGACGATTTGACCGACACGGAATTCGACTTGGTCGAAGACATCAATCGTGATTTCAGGACGAATGTCTTCGTCAGCTTCTTCTACTGATGCCGTCTCCGTCTCTTCAATCCGTGCTTTAGACGCCTGACGCATCATTTCTTGGATTGCATCGACTTCTTCTTTCACATCACGACGTGGGAAAATCGGTGTCCCGTCCGTCACAACTGCGTCACTAAAGTCTGCGAATGTATCCAACGCCTCCCATGACATGTCCTCTCCCTCGAGTCCGAGCTGACGGAACATCTCTTTTGGAGCGCGCGTCATGAATGGTTGAATCATGATGGCAACATGACGAAGTACGCCCGCAAGATGTGTCATGACAGAAGCCAGCTCCTCGCGCTTCGACTCCTCTTTCACGAGAACCCATGGTTGTGTCTCATCGATATATTTATTCGCACGGCTGACGAGTTGCCAAATGTTTGTGAGTGCGACCGAAAACTCCATGTGCTCCATGGCTTCTTCTGTTTTGCGTGTCGTCTCTTTCACCACGTTCAACAATTCTGCATCAAATGCCGTGACATTTCCGTTATATGCCGGAATATTTCCGTCGAAGTACTTTTTAATCATCGCAATGGTGCGATTCAATAAGTTTCCGAGGTCGTTCGCTAAATCAAAGTTCAAGCGGTCAACGAACGCTTCCGGCGTGAACGTGCCATCCGCTCCGAATGGAACTTCACGGAGAAGGTAATAGCGGACCGAGTCGAGGCCGTAACGATCAATCAATGGGATCGGGTCCACGACGTTCCCTTTCGATTTCGACATCTTCCCATCCTTCATGAGCAACCATCCGTGCGCAAATACTTGCTTCGGTAATGGAAGATCAAGCGCCATTAAGAGGGCTGGCCAAATGATCGTATGGAAACGTACGATTTCTTTCCCTACCAAATGAACGTCTGCTGGCCAGTAACGGTTGAAGAGTTCATCGTTGTCTGTGCCGTATCCGAGTGATGAGATATAGTTTGTGAGCGCATCGACCCATACGTACACGACGTGCTTCGGGTTCGATGGAACTTGTACGCCCCAGTCAAATGTCGTACGTGATACAGCCAAATCTTGAAGACCTGGCTTTAAGAAGTTATTGATCATCTCGGTTTTACGAGATTCTGGCAAAATAAAATCAGGATGTGACTCAAAATATTCAATCAAGCGGTCCGCGTATTTACTGAGGCGGAAGAAGTAGCACTCCTCACGAACGAGTTCGACCGGATGTCCACTGTCAGGACTTTTTCCATCGACGAGCTGCGATTCAGTGTAGTATGTCTCATCCGGTACGGAATACCATCCTTCGTACTCACCGAGGTAGATGTCCCCATTTTTAAGTAATGTCTCGAAAACATGCTCGACCACTTGCTTATGGCGGTCCTCTGTCGTACGGATGTAGTCATCGTACGAGATTTCGAGACGGTCCCATAAGACCTTGATCTCTTCCACGACTTCATCCACGAAAGCTTGTGGCGTCACGCCTGCTTCTTTCGCTTTTTCTTGAATCTTTTGACCGTGCTCATCCGTTCCTGTCAAATAACGGACATCAAAACCTTTTAAGCGTTTGTAGCGCGCAATCGCATCACCTGCTACCGTGGTATATGCGTGACCGATGTGCAGTTTTGCACTCGGATAATAAATTGGGGTTGTAATATAAAAAGTCGGCTTCGCCATGATTTATTCTCCATCCTTTCGACATATGCAATTTCCATTATACACGGTTCGACAAAAGAATTTCCAAACCTAATTGTTTGGAATTTTTTTGCGTTTTCTTCGTCATAAATGTTCCAAAAATACCCTTTCTTTGTTTCAAGTTCAAACTTACGGGGAAATTTAGGTATATATCGTTCTTGATTCGACAAATTTCGAAAATTTACTTTTCCAGATAGTAAGCAGTTGACTGCAATTGGAAAGTTTAGTATGCTTTTTGCTGTAGTCACATTGTCGAATTTTGACGATTCATGTCACCACGAGATTTCGACATCATTGGAGGAGGAAACACAAAATGAAATCTACAGGTATTGTACGTAAGGTTGATGAGCTTGGTCGTGTCGTTATTCCAATCGAATTGCGTCGTACACTCGGTATTGCAGAGAAAGATGCTCTCGAGATTTACGTCGACAACGATCAAATCGTTTTGAAAAAATATAAGCCAAACATGACTTGCCAAGTCACAGGCGAAGTATCAGATGATAACTTCAAATTGGCAGACGGCAAACTCATCTTGTCACCAGAAGGTGCACAACGTGTTCTCGTTGAGTTGAAGAACATGCTCGAAAATTATTACAGCGAAGAGTAAGCAAGGATTTCCTTGCTTACTCTTTTTTATGCAATTGATGATACGTATCGTATACATCATTCCGAGACTCGCCGCGGTCTTTCGCAGTCTGTTTGATTGCCGCGTTTGGTTTCAGCCCTTCTTCGATATAGTGAACCACGTGCTCGTATGCAGATAGTGTTTCCCACCATGTTGTCGTAGGTGCCGCCTCTGTCGCTCCACTCACCAAGACGACAAACTCACCACGCACTTCACCCTCACACCATGTCAACGCCTCATCCACAGTTCCTCTCAAAAACTCTTCAAACGTTTTTGTCAGTTCACGACCTAATACGATTTGTCGGTTCCCGAACACTTGTCGAATCGCTGTCAACATCTCTTTCAAACGATGAGGAGCCTCATAAAAAATGACGGTGCCAGGTTCGTATTGAATCGATTTGAGAACCTCAACCCGATCCTTCTTCTTACGCGGCAAGAAACCGTAATAGAGAAAACGTTCAGTTGCAAGACCGGATGCGACGAGTGCCGTAAGTGCTGCATTCGCACCGGGTAAGACGACAACCGGGATGTTTTCCTCAATGGCTAATCGCACGAGATCGCTTCCCGGGTCTGAAATTCCAGGCATACCTGCATCTGAGACAACGGCAATCGATTTCCCGGACAACAGATCGTCAATCAGTCTTGGACCACTCACTTCTTTATTGTGTTCATGATAGCTAATCAATTTTGTCGCAATGTCAAAGTGTCGGCAAAGCTTCATCGTTTGTCGTGTGTCTTCCGCTGCGATTAAGTCTACTTCCTGAAGGGTCCGTACCGCGCGATACGTCATATCCTCCAAGTTCCCAATTGGGGTCGGCACGACATACAACGTCGGTTGTTCAGTTTGATAGCTCTTCTGTGAATTCATTGGTCGTCCCCTCCATCAACTTCTCTTTTTGTGCTCGGGTCAATTGCTTGATGGACCATTCGTATCGCATGGCCTCCCGCTTCGTCTCAAACGATTGTACGTACCGAAGTCGTACAGGGAGACGAGCTTTCGTATATTTCGCACCTTTCCCGGCATTATGTGCAAGGAGTCGCTTTTCCACGTCTGTCGTATAGCCCGTGTAGTACGTTCCATCACCGCATTCCAAGATGTACGCATAATGTTTAGGCATCGAGAATAGCTCGCATCGCTTCTGTATACGTATCGTCTTCTTCATAGACAACAAATGGCGGTAAAATTTTAAGACCTGCTTTTCCATCTTTCGATCCCTCGATTAATAAGGTATTCGCCTCGCGTCCCGCTTTCGGGTAAACGAGTTGCATTCGTTTTGGTTCAATTCGATACGCACGCATCAACGTCAGGATATCAAGTAAACGTTCTGGCCGATGCACGAACGCCACTTTCCCTCCCGGTTTGACGAGTTGACTGGCCGTCCTGATGCAATCTTCCAACGTGCACAGCACTTCATGGCGCGCAATCGTATGATGCTCATTTTGATTTCGGAGTGACGTCTCGTTCGCTAAAAAGTAGGGCGGGTTACATGTGACTACGTCATATCGTGCATGCCCGAGCTGCGCCGCTGCCGTTTTCACATCGCCCTCCACCACTCGAATTCGCTCTTCAAGACGATTGACCGCCATGCTTCGATTCGCCATGTCGACCAGTTTCGATTGAATCTCCACACCTGTTATCGTTCCTTTTGTACGATATGACAAAAAGAGCGGGATTGCCCCGGTGCCAGCACACAAATCGACCAGTTGTCCTTTTTGGATAGGCACCCATACAAACTCTGCAAGCAGTACCGCATCTAATGAAAATGAGAACACATCATCACTTTGAATGATTTTACCTGGACGTCCGAGCAAATCATCAAGGCGTTCTCCATCCTTAACCGTTACCATCGTTTCCTCCTTCTATAAAAGAAAGGCGACGGATAGGGAACCCCTATCTATCGCCCCGTATTAATGTTTATTGAGCATCGACAAACAGAAGAGACAGTCCCCATCTTTTCGTACCTGTCCGTAATGGAGGTTACAAATGTGGAATCCTTCTTGATACAGCGCAGCCAAATTGTTCTGCCCTTTCCCAGACAATGCGATTTGTGAATCACCATTTGTCGTATCAACTTCTGCCAATTGTTCGACTTTTTCGCGTAAGTGATGATTCTCTAGATACATATGCTGGTTCTCTTCAAGCAAATAAGCGAGCTGCTCTTTTAACACGCCTAAATGTTCGGTGAGGAGCTGCATCTGTTGCTCGATCGCATCCACCCGCATCATCACTTCTTTTTTGTCCATTCTTTCCACTGCTCAGCACCCCATCACTGTTTTGACGGTTTTCGTTTAATCGCACCCACTTCAACGAGTTCATCAATCGTATACGTGACGACACGCGTCCGATCGTGGAGCTCGACTTGAATGAGTTGGTCCAAAATGTTAAGACCGATTACCCGACCATCACCTTCTGGAATTTTGATTCGCTTGCCGACGTCTGGTAAATCACGTTTCAGTTCTTCATATGTGTCATTCTCATATTTCAAACAGCACATCAGACGACCACATACTCCAGAGATCTTATTCGGATTCAACGAGAGATTCTGGTCTTTGGCCATTTTGATCGAGACCGGTTCGAATTCCCCAAGAAATGACGAGCAGCAAAGAACCCGACCACATGGCCCAATCCCGCTAAGGAGTTTCGCTTCATCACGAACACCGATTTGTCGGAGCTCGATTCGTGTCCGAAACACACTAGCTAAGTCTTTTACCAATTCTCGAAAGTCAACGCGACCCTCGGCAGTAAAATAAAAGATCACTTTATTGCGATCAAATGTATACTCAACATCAACTAGCTTCATTTCTAATTGATGTTCTCGAATTTTTTCTTCACAGACGGCGTGAGCATCAACGGCTGCCAGTCGATTATCGCGTACGATATCCGCATCCTTTTGGTCCGCGACACGAAGGATTGTCTTCAACGGCAGGACGACTTCGTCTTCGCCGAGCTGCTTGTTGACTTGGACGATTTCCCCATACTCAATGCCACGTACCGTTTCAACGATGACATGGTCCCCACGTTTAAGCGTTGCATCGCCTGGTGAAAAGTAATAGATTTTTCCCGCTTCTTTAAAACGGACTCCAACTACTTCAAGCACGCGCTTCTATCCTTTCTGCAAATCGAACGAAAGTCGTTCGAACGTTAATTGAGGATTGACGTTTGCCTCAAGTCGCCAAATGGCCGCATGTACACTTTCAATCGCATGTGTAAGCTTCGTGACAGATCGATTTTGGATAAATGCGTTGTACAAGGCGGCCTCATTCTTAAATAGCTTCGGAGCATACATATCTCGCACTTTTAAATGAAGTGCCTCCTCTAGCCAATGTTCGAATAATTCAAGACCGACTCGCAACTCATTCCGTCCTTTGAAATGCCCTAACCATTTTTCTTGTGCGAACAAGAGCAACTCTTGAGGTCGTTTCGTCAATACTTCAATTAATTGTACCACTAGCCCATACGCCTGTACAAACCACTCCTGCTCAAGCGCTTCTTTCGCGTCATCCCATTTCGGATAAACGGTCAAGGCAAGGTATGCCAAATCATACGTACAGGACAGTTCTTCTGACATCGTTTGCGCCAATTGGGCTCGGTCGATAGGACGAAAAGCAAGTTGTTGCGCGCGCGAACGAATCGTCGGAAGAAGCAACTGTGGTTGTGTCGTCACTAAAATAGCAAGCTTTCCTACTCCCGGTTCTTCAAAGAATTTCAGTAGACTGTTTGCCGCTTGAGTCGTCATCTTGTGCGCTTGATGAATGACGTACACTTGGCGATCACCTTCAGCACCTCGTAGTGATAAATCACTGAGCAATTGCTGAATCTGTTCTTTTTTTATACTCGCACCGTCCGGCTCCACTTCGATGTAGTCGACAATGTTTTTAGAATCCATACGCCGACAGTTTCGACACACTCCACAAGGCTCTGCACCATCTGGTGATTCACAAAATAAGGCTTTGGCGAACAATGTGGCTGTATCAATCAAATAAGGCTCATAATCTCCTGAGAAGATATACGCATGCCCCACTTTATTCGAAACGATTGAATTTTGAATGATGCGAGAAACGACAGTTTGCGACTCGCTCAATTCTTGAAAACGCATATGCCCAACTCCCATTAAAACTGATGGAATCCTTCGATCGGCAAGACGAATACCGTCGCCCCTCCGACTTGTACTTCGACTGGGTAAGGAATATACGAATCCGCATGTCCTCCCATCGGTGAGATCGGCGTGATCATTTGGTCACGGCTCGAGCAGTTCGATTGAATCACGTCCATCAAATCATCAAGACGCTCTTGTGGAATCCCCATCATAAACGTTGTATTACCTTCTTTTAAAAATCCACCAGTCGTGGCTAACTTTGTTGCGCGAAAATCTTGCTCGACGAGTGCGTCGGACAAACGTGCGCTATCCTTATCATGTACGATTGCAATTACCATTTTCATCATATTTGTACGCCTCCTTGTTGTAGTCGTTCAATTGTATAATCAAGTACCTCATCTTGAATACATTCAATCGATTGATCAGCATCAATCCGAACGATTCGTTCTGGATACTGTTTCAGTAACGTTTGGAATCCTGCATAGACACGCTCATGGAATGCTTGATCACGACTCTCAATTCGATCAAGCTGTCCCCGATCTTTCATACGTGCACTTGCCCGTTCCGGGTTTAAATCAAATAAAAAGGTTAGATCGGGTGTGAGACCATTCGTTGCCCATTCATTTAATGAGCGAATCTGATCAAGGTCATACTGCAATCCATATCCTTGATAAGCAATGGATGCATCGATGAACCGGTCGCAGAGGACAATCGCGCCCCGCTCTAACGCTGGACGAATCACTTGTTCCACGTTCTGTGCCCGTGACGCGGCATAGAGCATCATCTCCACGCGTGGGGTCATCTCATGATGATCCGGCGATAATAACACTTCGCGAATCTGATTCCCGACCGTTGTTCCTCCGGGTTCTCGGGTCACGACGATGTCATATCCTTTTTGCTTTAAGTTTTCTACTAATAATTGAAGTTGTGTGGACTTTCCTGATCCATCAGGTCCTTCAACCGTTATAAACATTCCGTTCACGTTTTAAAACTCCTCTACAATAACGTCAATTTGCTCTATCATAACATGCTTACTAGCTTGAAGCTTCCTCCCTAAAGAAATCCATTCCCGGAGCACACGGATTTTTTCTTCTGTAATACGCTCTCCCTTTAGAATCCATGGAATACCTGGTGGGTATGGAATCACCGTCTCTGCTGAAATCATTCCAATTGCTTGGTCGAAAAGAACTCGCTGCATTGGAAGAGGTGTTACAGACGTATATAATTCAGACACGCGCTCGGTTTGTGGAAAGGGGAAAATCGTTTCATCGTCTTCAATGATCGGCACATGGGTAGATGCTTTTTTTATTAATTTGATCCAATGCTCGATTTCCTGTTTCTCTATTTCCCTTAATGGCAAGCAGAATAACACATGATCGACTGCCGCCAACTCGATGTCTATGCCGATTGAGGCGAGATGCTGACTAAAGATTAATCCATTCTTTGGATAAGTCAGAATCGTCACCTTCGTAAAGTCATCTCCGACTTTTACAACAAAACCAGCTCGTTTTAATTCAAGTACAAATTGTGCATGGCTTTTTTGGATAGCAGACCATTCCTCATCCGTTAAACGTTCTAGATAAGAACGAGCATAATCCAATGAAGCCATGATGAGATAAGACGGACTCGAGGTCTGGAAAGAGGCTAATGCATGCTTCAAACGCGCTTCATCGATATTATCTTTATAGTGAACCCAAGCCCCCATGGTTAAGGCAGGCAACGTTTTATGCGCGGACTGTACGACTGCGCTCGCTCCTTCGAAGATTGCAGAGCGACGTGGCAACTGTGGATGAATTAAATGAGCGCCGTGTGCTTCATCGACAAGCAATGGAATGTCTAATAGTGTCAAATAGTCTGAAATCGTTCGAATGTCTGCCATATCCCCGTAATAGGTTGGAGACGTCAACATGACGGCTCTCCCTCCAGGAAATTCTTGAATGGCCTGTTTAATCGTATCTAATGTTACGACCGTCGGGATACCTGTGCCGCGTTCAATGGTAGGCGTTAGTAATACTGGCTTTAATCCTAACCACTCGATCGCGTTCCAAATCGATTTATGTGAGTTCCGTTGAACATATACCCGTTCACCACGTTTCACTGTTGCCGCGAGCATACTCCAATTTCCCACAGTCGATCCGTTGACAAGCCATTTACTTTTACTCTCATACAACTTACCCAATGCACATTCTGCTTGCTCAATGATTCCCGAGGCATCGTGCAAATCGTCTAAATGTGCTAGCTCAGTCAAATCGTAAGGCATGACTTTTGCGAATGCATCAGGTAAGCGATCATCAACCACTGTACCGTTATGATGACCTGGTACGTGGAAAGAGACGCGGTGTTCACGAACATGCTGTTCTAGAACCTCTAAAAATGTAAATGAATTTTCCCGAGCAGGAGCCATCTGTCATTCCTCCTAAACTATCAAAATATGAAAAAAGACGATCAAGCATATGCTTGATCGTCTTTTGCGTTGGCCTGGCAACGTCCTATCCTCACAGGGGGAGATCCCCCAACTACTTTCGGCGCTGAGACGCTTAACTTCCGTGTTCGGCATGGGAACGGGTGTGGCCGTCTCGCTATCGCCACCAGACTTTACAGGGCTTGTTCCCTGAAAACTGAGGATTCATCAACACAAACCATAGACTAGATCAAAGCCTCGACCGATTAGTATCATTCAGCTCCACGTGTCGCCACGCTTCCACCCATGACCTATCTACCTCGTAGTCTAACGCTCTATCCAGCTGAGCTAAGGGTGCATATGGTGCGGTCGAGAGGACTTGAACCTCCACGGTGTTAACCACCACTAGGCCCTCAACCTAGCGCGTCTACCGATTCCGCCACGACCGCGTATTAAGATGGAGCGGAAGACGGGATTCGAACCCGCGACCCCGACCTTGGCAAGGTCGTATTCTACCACTGAACTACTTCCGCATAAGTATTTAGAGATGCGGGTGAAGGGACTCGAACCCCCACGTCAAAGACACTAGATCCTAAGTCTAGCGCGTCTACCAATTCCGCCACACCCGCATGTGAAATTACGTATTGAATAAAAAATAATGAGAAATGGTGAGCCATGCAGGGCTCGAACCTGCGACCCTCTGATTAAAAGTCAGATGCTCTACCAACTGAGCTAATGGCTCATTAAATTTTAATGGGGCGGCTGAAGGGAATTGAACCCTCGAATGCCGGAATCACAATCCGGTGCGTTAACCACTTCGCCACAACCGCCATGAAAAAATGGTGCCGGCGAAAGGATTCGAACCCTCGACCCTCTGATTACAAGTCAGATGCTCTACCAACTGAGCTACACCGGCGTGTTATATGGTGGCTTTGGACGGAATCGAACCGCCGACACAAGGATTTTCAGTCCTTTGCTCTACCAACTGAGCTACAAAGCCATACGTATTAAATTAAAAATGGCGGTCTCGACGGGATTCGAACCCGCGATCTTCTGCGTGACAGGCAGACATGTTAACCCCTACACCACGAGACCGTTTTAAGTCATATCGACTTTACCTATTTTAAAGGTCATTCTATGTAAAGTCAATAACTTTTTTAAAAAAATAAAGCCTGGCAACGTCCTATCCTCACAGGGGGAGATCCCCCAACTACTTTCGGCGCTGAGACGCTTAACTTCCGTGTTCGGCATGGGAACGGGTGTGGCCGTCTCGCTATCGCCACCAGACTCTACAGGGATCAAACTCTCCAAAGAATTTGATATAGCTCTTAAATTGACGAAGCTTGCGCTTCATTCAAAAATTGTAAAACTTATTTTTGCCTCATCGTTCAGTTTTCAAAGTTCGTCTGCCGCTCTTGGCGACTTAAATATCTTACCAAGTGGAGAACAAAAGGTCAACCACTTTTTAAAAATATTTTTTTGTTTTCTTCGTCGCTTATCTCGGCGACGTCTATTAATATATCAGTAAAATAATAACCACGCAACCCTTTTTATTAAAAAGATTAGAGAAATATATAAAAACTTCATTTGTCCAACCAAAACGATTTTTTTCTTTCATTATATAGGACTAAAAATAAAGAAGGCGCGCCATTGGCGTCGCCTTAAGAACGAAGAGACGATAACGAAACATTTCGCTTCTTTGCTTCTTTCAAATAGAAGAAGTAGAGAGCTTCCGCTTGCTTCACTTGAGCAGCTAGCTCTCCCGTGTCCTCTATGCTGACTTCAAGAATCCGACGTTTCGATTCAAACTTAGCCTTAGCTTCTAGCAACTCAGTCAGTAGTCGTTGATCATAATCATCTCTTAACGACTTACGAAACCATTTCATAGTTCTCTTCTACCTTCCATCGCCCGAGATAATGTCACTTCATCCGCATACTCCAAATCTCCACCGACTGGTAAACCATGGGCAAGACGCGTCACGCGAATTCCCGTCGGTTTGAGTAGTCTCGATAAATACATCGAAGTCGCTTCCCCTTCAATGTTCGGGTTGGTCGCTAAAATCACTTCTTGAATCGACTCGTTCTCTTGTAAACGTGTCAGCAAACTTGAAACATTAATATCCTCTGGACCAATCCCTTCCATTGGACTAATGGCTCCATGAAGAACATGATACTTCCCTCTGTACTCCCGCATCTTCTCCATAGCAATCACGTCTCTTGAGTCTTGAACCACACAAACCACCGTTTCATCCCGATGTGAGTCTTTGCAGATTGCACACGGATCAATATCTGTGATGTGGCCACACACGGTACAATACTTTATGTCACGCTTCGCACTCACGAGAGATTTCGCGAACGTCAACACATCGTCTTCTTCCATATCTAATACATGGAATGCTAAACGTACCGCAGTTTTCGGTCCAATCCCAGGTAACTTCGTAAAACTCTCAATCAATCGTCCAATGGCTTCAGGGTATTGCAACTCGCATCGATCCTTTCTTCACTTAAAAGCCTGGGAGGTTCATCCCTTGTGTGAAACGTCCCATCTTATCATTCACAAGCTGATCCGCTTGTTTCATTGCATCATTGATTGCTGCTAAGACAAGATCTTGTAACATATCCACATCGTCCGGATCGACAACGTCTTCAGCAATAATGACGTCTAAAACTTCTTTATGACCGCTGACGACAACTTTCACCATGCCGCCTCCCGCTGTTCCTTCAACCGATAACTCTTTTAATTCCTCTTGAGCTTTCGCCATATCTTTTTGCATCTTTTGCATCTGTTTCATCATGTTGTTCATGTTTCCCATTCCACGCATTCAGAGCGCCTCCCTTATGTTTCTTCGATTTCAACGACATCGCCAAAACGTTCCATCGCCTGCGCAACTAGCGGATCCTCGGTTTCCGGCTCTTCGACTTGTTCCGTTCGTTCTGCTTGTTTTTGAAGGATGAACTCATTTTTTAGTTCATTCCAATCCGTCTCAAGCACCGCCATGATTTCGCGACGAATCCCCGTCACTTCGAATAACGCCTGTTCAATCACATCGCGCGTACGACCATTTGAACTCACTTGTTCATAGTGCCATGTCATTCCATCTTTAAATTGTACCAGTAAGGTGTCACTTGCACAAAGGACAGCTTCACTTTCATAGAAGAGAGCGAAAATCGGACCATCTTGTATCCGAATATTCGTCATGATATCTCCCCAGCTGTCGCGAATCGCATTCAAATGCTGCCGTTCGGCCCGTTGCAAGAGTTGGCGAATCCGTTCTTTCGGCACCCGGATTTGTTTCCGTTTCGGAGCAGGCTTCGGCTTTTCTGCTTCTCCACCTGTCACGACAACACCATTCTTCTTCACTTCATTTAATTCACGGCTCAGTTCACGCACTTGATCTTGTAGTTGTGTCATTTGCTCACTAATTGTACGGCCTTGTTCCGCGATCCGGATGAATGTTAACTCCACCAACACTTTCGGATGGTTAGATAACCTCATCTGCTGTTGGCAATCATTGAGCTCTTCAATCACTTGGAACAATTCATCCGTTGAAGTCGCTTCGACGAACTGACGAAACTCGTCAGTCGGACGAGCACGTTCCAATAAGTCAGCTGCTTGTGGAGATGCTTTCAAGAGTAACGCATCCCGATGAACGAACACTAAATCTTCGATGAAACGTTTCAAGTCCTTCCCTTCACGTAACATCAATTCAAGCGTACTCAAAATGGCATTTAACTCTTTTCGCTGGAGACCATACGCCATGTCGAGCAACGTTTCATCCGTCACGGCACCCGTGACTTCTAACACCGCTTCTTCCGTCAACCGCCCATCACTGAATGCGAGCGCCTGATCAAGTAAACTAAGGGCATCTCGCATCCCGCCATCGGCAGCACGTGCGATGAGTTTCAACGCTTCAGGATCGTAGTCATGGTCTTGGTCGTTCAAAATATAGGCCATCCGCGTTTGCAATTGACTCACTTCATGTCGTTTGACATCGAATCGCTGACAGCGGGAAATGATCGTGGCCGGAATTTTATGTGGTTCTGTTGTAGCTAAGATGAATATCGCATGTGCCGGTGGTTCCTCAAGCGTCTTTAACAACGCGTTGAATGCACCGGTCGATAACATATGCACTTCATCAATGATGTATACTTTGTAACGCCCTTGGGACGGCGGATATTTGACTTTGTCTCGAATCTCCCGAATTTCGTCAACTCCGTTGTTCGATGCGGCATCAATTTCAAACACGTCGGGACTTGTCCCTTCCGTGATGGCGATACACGTCGGACAGGTGTTACATGGTTCACGTGTCGGCGCACTTTCACAGTTGATTGCCTTGGCGATGATTTTCGCCAAACTCGTCTTCCCCGTTCCACGTGGGCCGGAAAATAGGTACGCATGTGACATCCGCTCCTCTAACAGAGCATTTTGAATCGTACGTGTGATATGGACTTGACCGACGACCTCTTGAAACGATTGAGGTCTATATACACGATATAACGCTTGATACGCCATGAGTTCGCCTCCTTCCCTACTGTTCTTCTCTATCTCATCATACAAAAAAATCTACAGCCCGGGGGCCATAGATTGAAGTTATAAAATAAATCTGCCGCGCACCGATTTCTGAAAGCACGTCAACATGCGTTACTCATGCAGTTTGCTCAGCCCAAGCACCCCTGCGGCACACGGTACGTCACCACTTAAGGCTGCTTCCTTCCGGACCTGACCTGGTTCATGGGTGACCGTTGCGCAGGACTCAGACGTCAACGCCACTTACATAAGGCAGACCACACCAGCGCACTCCCTCGAATCGGGATTCAGTCTCGCTACAGCGGATTGCGAGTGACAGGGCACCGCTACCTCCCCACCTAGCACGGCAAATGGGTAAATGAAATTAGGCACTATCTCGAGTGCTATTACATTATACTGTTTAATCGGTTGGGTTGCAACCTCTCTGATTGAGTCGGTCTTGTTTCTTCCTTTCCCGAAGCGCTCGGAAGAAATCTGTCAGGAGCTGTCCACATTCTTCTGCTAAAACATTTTCTGTCACTTCAGCTTGGTGATTGAATCGCTCATCCTGCACCAAGTTCATCAATGTCCCGCAACATCCACCTTTCGGGTCGTGGGCACCGAAAATGACACGTTTCACGCGAGATAACACGATTGCGCCCGCACACATCGGACACGGTTCAAGGGTAACGTATAGTTCACAGTCTTCTAATCGCCAATTCCCTAACATTTCATTAGCCGTTTCAATCGCAATCATTTCGGCGTGTGCTGCCGCCAGACGATCTGTCTCACGACGATTGTGCCCAGTTGCAATCACCTGGTCTCCCTTTACGATTACACAACCAATCGGCACCTCGCCAATGGCTTCTGCTTTCTTCGCTTCTTCGATGGCCAACTGCATAAATCGCTCATCACGTTCCATCGATTCACCTCATTTCTTATTTAAAACTATGAAAAAAAATGAAAATCAAATCCCTCGCCATATCGCTCGTATTGTGTGCTAGAATGGAACTTGCACTTTGGATAATGGAGGATGACATCATATGTTTATAACGGTAGAAGGACCGATTGGTGTCGGGAAAACATCACTGGCCCATATCATCAGTCAGCATTTCTCGATGCAGATGCTGAATGAAATTGTAGAAGAGAACCCATTTCTCGGCAAGTTTTATGAAGATATCGAAGAATGGAGTTTCCAAACGGAAATGTTCTTCTTGTGCAATCGATTCAAGCAGTTGGATGATATTCACAAACACCACTTGAGTCAGCAACAATCCGTCGTTTCGGACTATCATATTTTCAAAAACTTGATTTTTGCTCACCGTTCGCTGAAACCGGCACATTTGAACAAGTACGAGCAGATTTATAAGATTTTGACACATGATATGCCGAAACCTGATGTCGTCATTTACTTACATGCCAGCATTGAGACATTAATGAAACGAGTCGCCTTGCGTGGACGTGAAGTGGAAGAAAATATGTCTCGTGATTACCTCGAACAACTTGCTCACGACTATGAGACGTTTGTTGAATCGTATCGCGCGGCCCATCCAGAAGTGAAGATTCTCTCGTTCAGTGGGGATGAACTCGACTTTGTACACAATCCGGACGACTTGACTCATGTCCTAAAAACGATTGAGCGTGAATTAGAATTAACTAAAGGAGCCCAAATAAAATGAAGCTGATTGATAAATATAACATCCCGAACGATACAATCATTACAATCGGGGGAATGGTCGGGATCGGGAAATCAACGATCACCAATTCATTAGCCGATGCATTGAATTTCCGAACGTCTCTCGAAAAAGTAGATACCAACCCTTACCTCGATAAATTCTATCATGATTTCGAACGTTGGAGCTTCCATCTTCAAATTTACTTCTTGGCAGAACGTTTTAAAGAACAGAAGAAAATCTTCCAATACGGTGGCGGCTTCATCCAAGATCGTTCAATCTATGAAGATACAGGCATCTTCGCCAAGATGCACTATGAAAAAGGGACGATGTCACCAACAGACTACGAAACGTATTCTAGTTTGTTCGAGGCAATGGTGTTGACACCGTTCTTCCCGCACCCGGATCTATTAATCTATCTTGAAGGTTCGTTCGAACAAGTACTCGAACGCATTCAGATGCGCGGTCGCGAGATGGAACAGCAAACACCAATCGCTTATTGGGAAGAGATGTACACCCGCTACACAGAATGGATTAACAACTTCAACCTGTGCCCGGTATTGCGTCTCTCGATCGAAGAGTATGACCTCATCAACGACCCAGATTCAGTCGAACTCATTCTTGAGAAAATTGAAAAGCAACTCACGATTGCACGCGAAGCAAAAGTGAGATAATCAAAAGAAGGATTGCGCCAACGAAAGCGTAATCCTTCTTTTTGTGCATAAAAAAATCCACAGCGCTTATGTCTGTGGATACAAAAAATGCATCTGCCTCTGCAGATGCCCGATTGAAAGCGGAGTTGGTGGGATTCGAACCCACGCGAGCCTTGCGACTCCTAACGGATTTCGAGTCCGTCCCCTTCAGCCGGACTTGGGTACAACTCCAGGCCTAAAAAAGTGTAAAAAAAAGAAAGTGGAGGAGGTGGTGGGATTCGAACCCACGCAGGCTATTACACCCCTGACGGTTTTCAAGACCGTTCCCTTAAACCACTTGGGTACACCTCCAAAAGATATAAAATTGTGTGAGCCTCCAAAAAAGAAATGGAGGAGGTGGTGGGATTCGAACCCACGCAGGCTGTTACACCCCTGACGGTTTTCAAGACCGTTCCCTTAAACCACTTGGGTACACCTCCAAAGCTCATATGCAATTCGTGAGCAACAGTGTCGCTCGACATGATTTATAGTACCAACTGAAGAGACAGATGTCAAACCCTTTTGTGAAAAAACATTAAAAAAATTGAGCAGCCTCAAAATCGAGGCTGCTCAAGCGTTTAGTTCGGCATTTCAATCTTTTCTTTTCCACCCATGTAAGGACGAAGAACTTCTGGAATCACGACCGATCCATCCGCTTGTTGATAATTTTCAAGAATCGCTGCGACCGTTCGTCCGACCGCCAAACCTGAACCGTTCAACGTATGCACAAACTCAGGTTTCGCATTGGCGTCACGACGGAAACGAATTCCCGCACGACGCGCTTGGAAATCTTCAAAGTTTGAGCAAGACGAGATTTCACGATAGACCCCTTGTGCCGGCATCCATACTTCAATATCGTATTTTTTCGCGGCAGTGAATCCGAGATCTGCCGTACACATGCTGAGCACTTGATACGGAAGACCGAGACGTTTCAATACTTCTTCGGCATGACCTGTCAACAGTTCCAATTGCTCATAAGACTCTTCCGGTTTTACGAAGCGGACGAGCTCGACTTTATTGAATTGGTGCTGACGGATCAACCCACGCGTGTCACGTCCCGCTGACCCAGCTTCAGAACGGAAGTTTGCGCTATATGCTGTATACGCGATTGGAAGTTGTGTCTCCGGAAGAATTTCTTCACGGTGCATGTTCGTGACCGGTACTTCAGCCGTCGGAACGAGGAAGTAGTTCGTATCCGCTACTTTAAATGCATCCTCTTCAAACTTAGGAAGCTGACCCGTTCCTGTCATTGAATCACGATTGACCATGTAAGGAGGTAACACTTCAGCGTACCCATGCTCATCTGAATGAAGGTCCATCATAAAGTTGATGAGGGCACGTTCTAAGCGAGCGCCTAATCCTTTATAGAAGACGAAGCGGCTACCTGTTACTTTTCCAGCGCGCTCGACATCGACGATTTGAAGGTCTTCCATCACGTCCCAATGTTGCTTAGGCTCGAAATCAAACTCAGGCTTTGTCCCGATTTCGCGAATCGTCACGTTGTCGTCTTCCGTTTCGCCGATTGGTGTTGATTCGTGCGGGATATTTGGGATGCTGAGTAAAATCAAGTTGAGTTCTGCCTCAACTTCGCGTAACTCTTCGTCCAACAGTTTGATTTCATCGCCGAGGCGACGTGTCTCTAAAATCGGACCTTCGGCATCTTCTTTGTTCCGCTTCAATTCAGCGATCTGTTTTGTCGCTTCGTTGCGCTTCGCTTTCTTCACTTCGACTTCGTTGATCAAGTCGCGACGTTTCTCCTCTAGTTGTGGGAAGCGGTCAAGTGCACTCAAGTCTTCCCCCCGGTGAGCTAACTTTTCTTTAATCCCTTCAAAATCCTGTCGCAAACGTTTAATGTCTAACATTGCTATTCCTCCTTTTTCATATAAAAAAGGTGGCACGTCCCTTTCCCGTAGGAAAGGGACGAACCACCTTGGATCCGCGTTGCCACCCTCGTTGCCCAAATGTTTGAGCCACTCGATGCACGTAACGTGTGCGAACGTGACTTGTTTCCAAGTCAATGCTCCGAGGCCGATTCGGTCACGTCATCTCACTAGTTTGCACCAACCACTAGCTCTCTGTCAGTAGACGTACGTAACGTACTTATTCTCATCATCGCATCTGTCATTGAATTAATCTTACTTTACAACATCTCAACTTGTTCGACAAGACTGATTTTTCCAAGTGCGAGTCGGATTTGATCGAGGAAATCCAAAAAAGCTCGCGTTATTCTCGTCAAGAACGAGGCGGTATCGACCGACTCCGCTGTAACAAGTGCCATCTTAGGAGGAGCCTCTCCCTCTAAATAGCGTACGTTCTCCGAAGAATCGATGGTGACCATGCCTGCCTGTGTGTCAGCCTTAATCGGAGCCTCTAAATCAAGCAGATCATATTCGGGCTCCGGTACGGGTCTTCCTTTTTCGACTAATACTTCAAAGTCGTTCGTCGTTCGGACCGCGACTTGCTCTTCCTCGCCTTGAGAGACCGTTGCCATCTTGGAGATTGTCTCCCCCATCCGCAAGATTGGGGTCATCACGAAATCCGCATAAGCATAATCATGTAGCGCTTTCGTTCCTGCATAACGTCCCTCGTCCGATGTTGCACCGAGGACGACCGACAAAACGGTACGCCCATCCCGTGTGGATACGCCGATGAAACAATATCCCGCCTCATTCGTCGTGCCTGTCTTGAAGCCGAGCATTCCCGGATAAGCGAGGTCACGATTAGCGAGCATGCGATTCGTCGCATCAAATCGAACACCGTCGACGTCCACGTATGCCCGCTTCGTCACGTCGAGCACTTCCGGATACGTCGTCAAATACGCGATCGCGAGCTTCATCAAGTCCTTAGCAGACGTCAAGTTGTCTCCCGGTAGGCCAGCGGATTCAGAATCGAGTCCTGAGGCGTTCGCGAACGTCGTTTGCGTCATCCCTAATTCATCAGCCCGGCGATTCATCTCTTTGACGAATGCCTCTTCCGAACCGGATACGGCCTCCCCGAGCGTTACGGCCGCTTCATTCGCTGAACGAATCAACGCGGCATCGTATAATTCTTTGACGGTATATGGTTTATTTAACAGCGGGATTCGTGCCAACCCCGGCTTTCTCGTCAACGCCAAAGCAGCATCGCTCGGTGTGATTTCTTGTGTCCAACTGAGTTTCCCTGCCTGAATCGCCTCACGCGTCAAAAATGCAGTCATCAGCTTCGTGATTGAAGCCGGCTGAAGCATCGAATCTTCTTGTTTGGCAAATAGAACTTGTCCTGTCGTCACGTCTACAAGCATCGCGCTTGCTGCATCCACTTTCGGAGCGGCCGCAGAGGCAGCCGATGGCAAGATGGTCTGTATGACGAATACGACAGTGAGCAATATGATGAAATAACGGGCCTTCACATCGTTTCCCCTTTCTGTACGCTTCTTTGTTTAGTGTAACAAAAAATAAGTTTGAAGGACCCCCTTTTTGCGAGGTCCCTCAAACTTATACATGTTGACTCTGATTCGCTTTGACCATCTCGATAAAATAGCGATGTAACGAGAGGTCATCCGTCAATTCGGGATGGAACGAGCAAGCCAGATACTGATTGTAACGGACCGCCACAATCGCTTCCTCCACTTCAGCGAGCACATCTACTTCCGGTTCGACACGTGCCACTTGTGGGGCACGAATAAAGACCGCTTCGACTGGCTCATCGATTCCTTTCACTGGAAGGTCGACTTCAAAACTGTCGACCTGACGTCCGAACGCATTGCGTTTCACTGTCATCGGGATTTTCTTCAAGTGGGCGTCATACCCTTCGACTTCGTTCGCGAGAAGAATCATGCCGGCACATGTGCCGAACATTGGTAACGTTTCCGTCTCTCGAAGTGGTTCAAGTAATCCATAACGATCGAGTAGTCGACGCATTGCTGTGCTCTCTCCACCTGGTAACACGAGTCCGTCAATTGACTCCAAGTCTTCTACCGAGCGAACGACAACTGTTCGAGCACCGAGCGTTTCCAGCATGCGAACATGCTCACGAATCGCACCTTGCATTCCTAATACGCCAATCGTTACCATCTTACCAGCCTCGTGGTGCCATGAGTTCTTCTTCTTTGAGTGTGCGGACGTCGAGTCCTTTCATCGCCTCACCCAATCCTTTTGACAAGTGTGCGATTCGCTCATAGTCATCGTGATACGTTGTTGCTTCTACAATGGCACGTGCAAATTTTTCTGGGTTCTCCGCTTTGAAAATACCAGATCCGACAAAGACTCCATCTGCCCCAAGGTGCATCATCAAGGCAGCATCCGCTGGTGTCGCGATTCCACCTGCCGCAAAGTTTACGACCGGCAGACGGCCCGCTTCACGGATTTGCATCAATACTTCAAACGGTGCACCGAGGTCGCGCGCCTCTGTCATGACTTCATCCACACTCATCGACAAGAGGCGTTTCACTTGCGCTTGGACTGTACGCATATGACGAACCGCTTCGACGATGTTCCCTGTTCCTGGCTCCCCTTTTGTACGAATCATCGCTGCCCCTTCACCGATACGGCGGGCTGCTTCACCAAGGTCGCGTGCTCCACATACGAACGGTGCCGTATAGTCACGCTTGTACAAGTGGAACTCTTCGTCGGCTGGTGTCAACACTTCACTCTCGTCAATGAAGTCGACCCCCATCGACTCGAGGACACGGGCTTCAGCGATATGTCCGATCCGGCATTTTGCCATAACCGGTACAGATACTGCACCCATGACGTCTTCGATGATTGTCGGGTCAGCCATACGGGCAACGCCACCCATTTTACGGATATCTGATGGTACACGTTCGAGCGCCATGACAGCCACAGCACCGGCAGCTTCAGCGATTTTCGCCTGTTCAGCGTTGATGACGTCCATGATGACGCCACCTTTTTGCATTTCAGCCATCCCACGTTTTACTTTATCTGTCCCTACTTGTCTCTTTTCCATTGAAATCCCTCCATTGATTCGTGTTCTACTTGCTAGTATAAGTTGAATTGACTATATTAAAAGTGCCAGTTTCTCATTATTTAAAGTGGTCAGTTTTAAATAAAGGACTCTATTTCATCTATCACGAACCTGTTGAAGTATAAAGGAGGAATACGTATGTTAAACCGCGATTCGTTTGATGAGGGTCATCGTGCCTCATTCGGGACACCCGGGATTGTCTCTTTCATCATCATTCTTGGGTTTATGCTCTACTTCTTTTTTGGTTCGTAAAGAAAGGAACGTCACACCATGGATATGCTTACCTTATCGCTTGATCAAGAATCGTCCATCCCGCTTTACGAGCAATTGTATAAGCACATTCGGGATGCCATCCTCGACGATACGTTAAAGACAGGAACCAAATTACCTTCAAAGCGTAAGCTCTCTCAATTTTTAGATGTCTCGCAGACCACAGTCGAGTTCGCGTATGCCCAGTTACTCGCCGAAGGATACATCGAGTCCATTCCTCGAAAAGGATTTTATGTGTTACCTCAAGAGGAACTGTACGTCCGGCGCTCGAGTAGTACCATCACACCAGCCCCTCAGCGAAAGACATATGATTATGATGTTTCCCCGAGTCAAATCGACACGACTGCCTTCCCATTTGAACGATGGAAGCGACACATCAAACATGTCGTCGATGACGTGAATCATGAATTACTTGCGTTAGGTTCTGTTCAAGGAGATCTAGAATTACGCCAAGAAATCGCCACATATCTTTATCACTCCCGTGGCGTACAGTGTTCACCAGAACAGATCATCGTCGGGTCCGGTACGGAACAGCTGTTGCCACAACTCTTGAATCTATTACCGGACTCGTCTATCTTCGGGATCGAAGACCCTGGTTATCCGCTCACGCGCTTGTTGTTCGAACAACAAGGACGCACATCGATTCCTATTCCCGTAGACGATAGTGGTGTTTGTGTGAATGAGCTCGAGCGTCATGCAATCGATGCACTATATGTCACACCTGCTCATCAATTTCCGACAGGGACCGTCCTGTCTGTCAGTCGAAGGCAACGTTTGTTAAATTGGGCACTCGTCCATCAGACGTATATCATCGAAGACGATTACGACAGCGAGTTTCGCTATAGCGGCAAGCCGATTCCGTCACTGCAGAGCATGGACCCGAACGAACGGGTTATCTATATCAGTACGTTTTCAAAATCTCTCATGCCATCCTTACGCATCGGCTATATGGTCTTACCGACACCCTTGTTAAACCGTTACCGGGAACGACACCAGTATTTCACCTGTAGCGTTCCCCGGTTCGAACAACAGACGTTGGCCTTATTTATGTCGAGCGGTGACTTTGAGAAGCATTTGAACCGGATGCGAAAAATATACCGTCGTAAGTTAGAAAGTGTCCTCTCCGCCTTCCGACCATTCGAACCGACCGTCACCGTGACCGGAGCAAGTGCCGGATTGCACGTCGTGTTGACCATCGCGACCGAGCGAACAGAGCAAGAATTGAAGCGGTCCGCCGAATCCGCCGGAATCGCCATTAAATCCATGAACGACTATCGCATCGTGCATCCGGACTCCCACAAGCAATTTCTATTCGGGTTTGCGCATTTGTCTGAGTCGACTTTACCTGACGTGATCGTTCAGTTGATGCTTGCGTGGGAAGTTTCAAAAGGAGGGAAGTCATGAATCGACGTATCCGGTGGCTCATCGGACTTTTACTCATTGGGAGCGGCATCCTCTTTTTGACGAGTCCGATTTGGAAAAATGCCATTGCCAGTTCGACGAGTGAATACGTGGTGGAACAGATGGAATTTCAAGAAGAGAGCGAGTTTGATCCAAGCTATGATTTTAAAGCCGTCAGTCCGCTCTCTGTATCGGACGTCCTACAAGCGCGCAATCGGTTTCATAATTTGCCGACAATCGGCGTGATTTCGATTCCCGATGTCTCACTGAAACTTCCCATCATGAAAGGATTGGACAATGAAAGTCTCACGGTAGGCGCCGGAACGATGCATCCTGAACAAGAGATGGGCAAAGGGAACTACGCGCTCGCCGGCCACTACCTACAACGAGCAACTGCCCTATTCGGACCGCTCCATGAAATCGTGGTCGGTGCCACGATCTACCTTCAGGATGAAACGCAAACGTACGAGTATGTAGTCACTTCGCTTGAAACCGTCTCTCCTGAACGAGTCGATGTATTAGATGTCACCTCAACCCCAACCATCACGTTAATCACGTGTACGTTCGATACGACAGAGCGCCTGATTGTAAAAGGGAAGCTTGTCGCCTCATCCTCTTGACCGCTTCTCCTTTCAGAATAGGAGAGGCGGTTTATTATTTTTTCAAAAACATATTGTTAGCGCTTTCAAGTTCCGATAAACTATTTTTGAAAACGTTTGCATAAAAGTGTGCAAATCCATTTGACAGGAAGAGGTGCCTCATGAAAAAAACAACCGCTCGTCAGGCTTCAACGCTGATCCTTTCCGGAGCATTACTCATTCAAGCCGGTGTCCCGATGAACGCATTGGCCGAACCGACCACGATGACGATTGATGGATTGAAAACAGACTGGAGCTCGATCCCAGCCCTTGCGACTTCCCCGGCTACGGGTTGGCAAGGATTTGATGTCGGTGATTTATACATACAAAACGATGCTCAACATCTTTATTTTTATGTAGATGCGAACAATGTCCCGAATTGGGGCGACAACGGACAATACATTAACATCGCTCTTCAAATTAACGATGAAGATTCTGGCGTCTCTGAAAATCCACTCGGATACCCATTCGACTTTACAGGCGTCGACAAGGCACCTCAATATCATGTTCTCGTTCGTGTCGATGGCGATCAAACAGTCAAAGAGGCCGCCCTTTATAAGGCCGGACAGGATACCCCCCTCTTACAATTGAACCAATTGAACGGTGCGGCTTTCACAGTGGACCGGACGAAAGGATTCGAAGGAAAGATTCCATTATCCTTACTCGGGCTAAACAATGGAGACCAAGTTCGTGCCTTGACTGTATTGAGCGGCAATAATGCAGGAGAGCATGGTGCGTTCGATACGATTCCAAGTAACGCGGCCAACCAACTGGCGAACAGCTGGAACGTCGCTGCTACTCCGTCGACGCAATCCGTATATAGTGCCCCGTTCACGTTAAATGGGGTGGAGACGATTGATCAGCTTGAGGTCGTTTCGGTGACCCCGGCTTCATCCTCGATCGACGTGGATGTGTCTACCCCAATCACATGGACGTTCAACGAACCTGTCCGTCTCGATACTGAAGCAGTCACGCTTCAACAAGGAGAGACAAAAATCCCGGTCGACGTGACAACGAACGGTTCGACCGTGACACTTCAGCCGAAAGAGGCACTCGCACTCGACACGTCATATACGGCGACCATCCCAGCGGATGCGGTGACAGGGACGATTTCCAACACGTCACTCCCTGCCTTGACGACTTCGTTCAAAACGGCAACCAAGCTCGCCGATCCATGGGAAACGACTCGTTATATCGAGATGAAGTATGTCCGCGCGGATGGAGATTATACGGATTGGAACTTGTGGACGTGGAGCACCGGTAAAAAAGACGGCCAAGTTGACCCGTATCGCATCACGGAGGACGGGGCCATCTTCCGAATCCCCGTTGGCCAAGACGCCACCAAAGTCGGATTTGTGATCCGAAAAGGAACGGATTGGGCTGTGAAGGACGCATACGGAGAAGACAGATACGTCACGCTCGGAGAAGACCGTGTCACGAAGGTCCTCGTCGAAAGCGGCAAAGGTGTGTTCCATCAAGTTCCGACAGTCAACGGACCAGTGTACGGTACAGACGGGATCAGTTTCTTCTACCGCGATGTAGCACTCTATGAATCCGGAAAAATAAATGAAATCGAACAGGTCGCACTCAAAATCAATGATGAAACTTATCCGATGACGTATGAGCCTGAAAACGAATGGTTCCGCCACACAGTGCGTTTGCCTGAAGGCGTTCATGATTACACGTACCTCGTCACAAAAGACGGGGTGACGACTGAAGTGAAGGATCCGTACTTTGAGGCTTCTCAAATCGAGTATCGCCAACCGACCGTCAAACTCACTTCTTCAGTCAGTCCAAAAGCGATTAGCTCCAGAGAAAATGCCGTCCTACGGGTAAAACCAACCTTACCGAAGGGAGTGACGCTTCGTGAACTCTATATCGATGCACGACCTCTCGGAGGACCCGCTAAGTTGCACATCGACCGTGCATTGAATGCTCAAACCATTGCGGTGAAAGATACGATCAAACCAGGAAACAAGACGCTCTCTGTCACAGCCGTCGACCAGTATGGAAATGTCCATCGCTCGAAGACCACCATCCGTGTCGTTCCGAAATCGATGAAAGAGAAACAAGCATTTGATTGGGATGAGGCACGAATCTACTTCATGCTAACCGACCGCTTCTACAACGGGGACGTGTCCAATGATAATCCGAACCGTGAGTACTATGATAAAGACCATCTGGAATCGTACCATGGTGGAGACTTTGCGGGTGTCACAAAAAAACTCGATTATTTAGATGACTTAGGCATCAATACAATCTGGATTACACCGATTGTGGATAACATCGATTGGGATTTGCGTTATGGGAAAGATGGGTCTCAATATGGCTATCACGGATATTGGGCGAAAAACTTTGAAAAACTTGATGAACACCTTGGAGATATGGCCGCATTCCATAAATTGATTGACGAGGCGCATAAGCGTGGCATCAAAATTATGGTCGATGTCGTCTTGAACCATCCAGGCTACGGCATGGAACCAGGTGCAAGTTCAGCCGTCACGAATTTCCCGACGGATGCAGAACGACAAGTATTCGATGGCATGATTCGCGAGAATCCGGTCGATGGGGACGACCTCAGAATGTCCTTATCTGGTCTTCCTGATTTCAAGACCGAGGAAGCGGCCGTGCGGGAGCAATTGGTCAAATGGCAGACGGATTGGATCAAACGTTCGAAAACGAAAAAAGGAAATACGATCGACTATTTCCGTGTCGATACGGTCAAACATGTAGATTCAACGACGTGGAAATCATTCAAAAATGAGCTGACAACAATCAAGCCAAATTTCAAACTCATCGGCGAACACTATGGAGCCAGCATCAACAATACAGGCGGTTATCTGCGGAGTGGACAAATGGATTCCTTGCTCGACTTCGATTTTAAATACCAGGCCGAGCGATTCGTAAACGGCAACATTGAAGATGTAGAAAAATCGCTCCAATATCGGAATAACCAATTATCGAATGAAGCAACGCTTGGACAATTCTTAAGTAGCCATGACGAAGATGGATTCCTCGTCTCGCGCGCAGATGGAGACACAGGTAAGCAAATGGTCGCTGCTGCCCTTCAGATTACGGCCAAAGGTCAACCGGTCATCTATTACGGAGAAGAAGTCGGGCAATCTGGGAAACATGCAGGGGATATGGATAAAGGTGAGTTCAATGAGAACCGCTATGACTTTGACTGGTCACGTGTCAAAGGAGAAGGGAAAGCGATGCATACGCATTACCAAAAACTATTGAATATCCGTGCAGACTATTCTCACGTATTCAGTAAAGGAACACGATCATCCGTCTCTGTGAATGCCAATTCTGGTTACTCGATTTTTGAGCGGGCCTACGGCAAACAGTCCGTTCTCGTCGGATTGAACACGAAAGAGAAAGCACAAACCGTTTCATTTAAGACGTCGTATAAGGCGAAGACTATTTTGATTGACCGCTATAGCGGCAAATCATACACTGTTCAAAAAGACGGGAAGGTGACCGTCTCACTTCCTGCTCAAGATCAGGGAGGTACCGTCATTTTAGTCGAGAAACGCAAATAAAGAACCGCCATCCTGAGTGAACAGGATGGCGGCTTTTTCATTAACGTGAATAGTTTGGTGCTTCTTTTGTAATGTTGACATCGTGTGGGTGGCTCTCTTGGAGTCCAGCACCTGTCATACGAATGAACTGTGTATCTTCACGAAGGGCACGAATGTCGGCAGCGCCGCAATACCCCATACCTGAACGAAGACCACCGATCAATTGATAGACCGTGTCAGCCAGTTCACCGCGATACGCGACGCGACCTTCGATACCTTCAGGAACGAATTTTTTGTCTGCTTCTTGGAAGTAACGATCTTGGCTTCCGCGTTTCATCGATGCTTCTGATCCCATACCACGGTATGTCTTGAATTGACGACCTTGATAGATTTCCATTTCACCTGGGCTCTCTTTCACACCCGCAAGCAAGCTTCCGAGCATGACTGCATTGGCTCCAGCGGCGATGGCTTTGACGATATCACCAGAGTACTTAATTCCACCGTCAGCGATGACTGAGACACCGTGCTCTTTCGCTTCCATCACGCAATCATAGACTGCTGTGATTTGCGGAACACCGACACCTGCGACGACACGTGTCGTACAGATCGAGCCTGGTCCAATCCCAACTTTAATGACGGATGCTCCTGCTTCAATCAATGCACGCGTCGCTTCTGCTGTCGCCACGTTCCCTGCGATGATTGGAAGGGATGGGAACATATCACGTAACTCACGAACCTTTTCAAGTACGCCAGCTGAGTGACCGTGTGCCGTATCGATAACCAATGCATCCACACCTGCTTCAACCAACACTTGAGCACGTGAAGCCGCGTCTTTCGTCACACCGACTGCAGCTGCGACAAGAAGACGACCTTGCTTATCTTTTGCTGCGTTCGGGAACTGTTCGACCTTTTCGATATCTTTCGTCGTAATGAGACCTTTTAATACACCGTTCTCATCGACAAGTGGAAGTTTCTCGATGCGATGTTGATGAAGGATACGCTCGGCTTCTTCAAGCGATGTACCCACTTTTGCTGTGATGAGGTTCTCTGTCGTCATGACATCTTTGATTACCGTCGAATAGTCTTTGATGAAGCGAAGATCACGATTCGTTAAAATACCAATCAATTGACGTTCATCTTCTGAGTTGACGATTGGGACGCCCGAAATACGATACTTACTCATCAAGTATTCTGCATCGTATACTTGACGGTCTGGAGTTAAATAGAACGGGTTTGTGATGACACCATTTTCTGAGCGCTTTACGCGATCGACGTGCTCAGCCTGCATTTCCATCGACATATTCTTGTGAATGACACCTAAACCGCCTTGACGGGCCATAGCAATCGCCATTGGGGCTTCAGTAACGGTATCCATACCGGCACTGATGATCGGAATATTTAATTCGAGTCCTTCACAGAGCTTCGTGCTTAAATCAACGTCACGTGGTAAAACATTTGAAAACCGTGGTACGAGTAATACATCATCAAATGTTAAACCTTCTTTTGCAAACTTATTTTCCCACATAAAAATTGATGGCCCCTTTCTCGTTCTACCTACATCTTTGTTTCGAAATATTTCTGTAATGGTAACAGGTATAACGTAAAAGTGCAATTCAATTCCCGATGTTCAGAAAGTTCAGAATTGTGTTCATTAACTTAAATAACATTAAAATTGTTCGGAATTTCATCGTGTGAACGAGCAGAATATGAAGTCCGATTTCATTATGAACGTAAAAAAACGACCGAGCGTATGCTCGGTCGTCCTGCGTTGTTGCCTGGCAACGTCCTATCCTCACAGGGGGAGATCCCCCAACTACTTTCGGCGCTGAGACGCTTAACTTCCGTGTTCGGCATGGGAAGACGGCTTCCTGCGCTCGACTTGCATGTATTAGGCACGCCGCCAGCGTTCGTCCTGAGCCAGGATCAAACTCTCCAAAGAATTTGATATAGCTCTTAAATTGACGAAGCTTGCGCTTCATTCAAAAATTGTAAAACTTATTTTTGCCTCATCGTTCAGTTTTCAAAGTTCGTCTGCCGCTCTTAGCGACTCATTTATAATAGCACCTGTAATTATATCCGTCAACTATAAAAAGAAAGTTTTTTAAAAAAGAATAAATAAAGACGATTCCATTTCATTTTGTTGAATGGAATCGCTAGTTTCTTCTTATTGAAATGCAACAATGCTCACATCGGTTAATCGCGATAAATCATATTCTTTCTCCCCTGTCGCTTCAAGCACAATCGGTTGTTCGACACGATTCGTATAGGCATGTATCGTTCCTCGTACTCCACTGCTCAATAAAACAGGGCGACCGATTTCATAAAATCCAAGTAATGTCGCAAGAAGCGACAAAGCTTCTCCATCATAGGCTTTGTTCTGCCACATATAGAAATATGCTTCCTCTGGAGAGAGCGGCTTTCGGAACGTTCGGGGTGCTGTTAACTGACAGAAGCGATCGGCGACAATAAATAGAGGAGAGGCTGGATTCAACTCGCGTTCCGTCAGACGTTTTGGAAACCCGGATCCATCCAATCGCTCATGATGCTCGGTAATCAATTGATACACTCTTCCTCGTAACGTTTGAGTACTCGGGAGCATCGATGCCGAAACGAGTGGGTGTTGATACAATAGCTCCCGTTCCATTTTTGTGAAATAACGCATATGAGACCATTTCCGAATTTTAGCGTAGCTCGCATCTGCAAAATAAGAAGCAATCCCGTAATCAAATTGGAGTTGATGTTCGTCCCCTCGATATTTCGATAAGGCACGGGCGACGAGCGCTCGATAGACGGAATGGTAAATGACATGATTTTTCCGCAACGGCTGATGCGTAAAGAAATGAACGATCGCTGTAAGCGGAACTTCCTGACGAAATAGTTGATGAATGAATTCTAGACCTTCATATGGGTTAGGTGCGATCCGTTCTTCCCACTGATTATAATGTTTCTCATATTGAAGGACCTGATTACAGAGGCGCTGTTCTTCTTTAGACGTGAAGAGCTTCTGTTCAACAGGTGCGACATCGATATCTTCGATTTTTAAGAAACGGAGCAAACGTAAATGTTCATTGGTTAAGTGGATTCCGGCTTCTAAAGAAGAAACGGGTGACAATAGCGTCATCCCAACATGTACAGTGGATAAGTTCAAACGCACGCGAATCCCTCCTAATATATGAAAAGGTCGAACGGAAACACCGTTCGACCTCTCGTCTTACTCATTCACATCAGACGATTCATCGGTTTCAGGTGCTTCATCCTCAAACCCATTCTCCAAATCGACTGCTGATTCCTCTTCTAACTCATCTTTTTTCAACTTTGCGATAGTCGCTAAACGATCGCCCTCTTCGATGTTCATCACTTTCACACCGCGAGTACTTCGACCCATTTGAGAGATCGTTTGTGAATCAATCCGAATCGCAACACCGAGTTCGGTCATCAGCATGATGTCATCGTCTTCATCAACGACACGCATCCCGACGACTGTTCCACGATCTGTCTTAATTCCGATGATACCGGAACCACCACGACCTTGTGTGCGGAACTGCTCCATGGCCGTACGTTTTCCGTATCCTTTTTCAGTGATAATCAAGACGTCTTGCGTGGTACGAACGATTTCCATCGAGACGACCAAATCGTCTTCCTTCTTCAATCGAATCGCGCGAACGCCTCGTGCCGTACGTCCCATCGAACGAACTTCTCCTTCGAGAGGGAAGCGAATCGACATACCTTGGCGTGTGACGATCAACATTTCATCGTCGCTCTTCGCTAAACGGACCGTGACGAGTTCATCTGTCTCATTCAAACTGATGGCACGTAGACCGTTTTTGTTGATTCGGGCGTATGCCGAAAGTGGCGAACGCTTAATCAATCCTTCTTTCGTGATGAAGACGAGAGACAACTGCTCGTCTGCTACTTCTTCAGACTCATCCTGTGTCTCTTCCGCTACCGTTTGGTTAGCCAAGTAACTATTGAAATCGACAGGAATCATCGTTTCGACTTTTTCACCTTTGTCGATTTGCAGCAAGTTAATGATCGGCATCCCTTTCGCGGTACGGCTCATCTCAGGAATTTCGTATCCTTTGAGACGGAAGACGCGTCCGAAGTTGGTGAAGAACAGGATGGTATCGTGTGTCGACGCGGAGAGCAGACGAAGCACAAAGTCTTCATCATTCGTTCCCATACCTTGTTTCCCACGTCCACCACGGCGCTGTGTCCGATATGAATCCGATGGGATCGACTTGATATATCCTTCGCTCGTGAGCGTAATCATCATGTCGCGAACTGGGATCAAATCTTCGTCCTCGAGTTCAACGATATCCGTACGAATCACCGTACGACGAGCATCACCATATCGCTCTTTGATTTCGATTAACTCGTTACGAATGATATCGAGTAGCAATTCTTCGTCTCCGAGAATCGCACGAAGTTCTTCGATTAACGCTTTCACTTCACGATATTCGCCTTCAATCTTCTCACGTTCCAAACCAGTCAAGCGTTGGAGACGCATATCTAAGATTGCTTGCGTCTGTTCAGTCGAAAGTCCAAAGCGGGCAATCAACTTTTCACGAGCCTCGTCACCTGTGCGTGTGCTACGGATGATGGCGATGACTTCATCCAAGTGATCCAAGGCAACACGAAGACCTTCTAAAATGTGGGCACGTGCTTCCGCTTTGTCTAAATCGAATTGCGTCCGACGACGCACGACCTCTTTTTGGTGTTCGATGTAGTAATAGATTGCTTGTTTGATGTTCAACGTTTTTGGACGACCGCCTACAAGCGCGAGCATGTTAACACCGAACGTCGTTTGCATCGGTGTTTGCTTGTACAAGTTATTCAAGATGACACTCGCATTCGCGTCGCGGCGAACTTCAATCACGATGCGCATCCCGTTACGGTCTGATTCATCGCGTAAGTCCGTGATTCCCTCGATTTTCTTGTCGCGAACCAAATCGGCAATCTTTTCAACGAGACGCGCTTTGTTGACTTGGTAAGGAATCTCGTGCACGAGGATCCGTTCACGGCCATTTTTCAAGACCTCGATTTCAGCTTTCGCACGCATCGTAATCGATCCACGTCCAGTTTCGTATGCACGACGAATCCCACTACGTCCCAAAATCTCTCCCGCAGTCGGGAAATCAGGACCCGGGATATGTTGCATCAATTCTGCAATCGTGATGTCCGGGTTGTGAGAAAGCGCCAGTACACCGTCGATGACCTCGTTCAAGTTATGAGGCGGAACGTTCGTCGCCATACCAACGGCAATCCCGCTCGTCCCGTTCACAAGGAAGTTCGGGAAACGTGCCGGAAGTACGACTGGTTCTTTTTCTTCACCATCGAAGTTTGGTTGATAATCAATCGTGTTTTTTCCGATGTCTCGTACGAGTTCCATCGCAATTTTAGACATACGTGCCTCGGTATAACGCATCGCAGCGGCCGAGTCGCCATCGACTGAACCGAAGTTCCCGTGACCGTCGACTAATTCGTAGCGATAACTGAAGTCCTGAGCCATGCGGACCATCGTCTCATAAACGGCTGAGTCACCGTGTGGGTGGTACTTACCGATGACGTCCCCGACGACACGCGCCGACTTCTTATGTGGCTTGTCCGCGCGAATACCTAGTTCGTTCATCGCATATAAAATACGACGGTGAACCGGCTTTAATCCATCTCGCACGTCCGGAAGGGCACGTGATACGATGACGCTCATCGCGTAGTCCATGAACGACGTTCGCATCTCCTGGCTAATATTTATATCCTTGATATTTTCTTGTTCTGCCATTCGTTATTGCCTACCCTTCTTATTAAATATCGAGGTTCTTCACGTAATGGGCGTGAGATTGAATAAAGTCACGGCGTGGTTCGACGTTGTCACCCATGAGCGTTTCGAAGATTTCATCCGCTTCGATTGCATCTTGCAGGTCGACACGAAGCATCGAACGTGTTTCCGGGTTCATCGTCGTATTCCATAACTGTTCAGGATCCATCTCTCCGAGACCCTTGTAACGTTGAACGCTATAACGTGCATTTTCAGGAAGTTGTGCAATCGCTGCCTGCAACTCACGGTCGTTTTGAACGTAGATGGTTTCTTTCCCGTGCTTCACACCATAGAGTGGTGGTTGCGCGATATAAACATATCCACTTTCAACGAGTGGGCGCATGTAACGATAGAAGAACGTCAACAATAACGTCCGAATGTGCGCACCATCGACATCGGCATCGGTCATGATGATGAGTTTATGATAGCGCGCTTTCGATAAGTCAAACTCATCGGCAATCCCTGTTCCGAGAGCAGTGATGATGGTCCGGACTTCTTGGTTGGCCAAAATCTTATCAAGACGTGCTTTCTCAACGTTGATGATTTTCCCTCGAATCGGAAGGATGGCTTGGAAGTGACGATCACGTCCAGATTTCGCAGAACCTCCCGCTGAGTCACCCTCAACGATGTATAGTTCAGATTTCGATGCATCTTTTGACGAACAGTCTGCCAATTTCCCTGGCAATGAACTGACTTCGAGAATCCCTTTCCGACGTGTCATCTCGCGTGCACGTTTCGCAGCAAGACGCGCACGTGCCGCCATCAAGCCTTTGTCGACAATGAGGCGACCGACCGACGGGTTCTCGAGTAGGAATTGTTCGAACGTGTCGCTGAACAATGTGTCCGTTGCCGTACGCGCATCGGCATTCCCGAGTTTTGTCTTCGTCTGCCCTTCAAACTGAGGAGAAGGGTGCTTGACCGAAACAATCGCCGTCAATCCTTCACGGACATCATCCCCTGAGAGGCTACCATCGGCTTCCTTCATCAATCCGAATCGCTTCGCATAATCATTAATGGCACGGGTGAGCGCCGTCTTAAATCCAGTCTCGTGCGTCCCACCTTCATGCGTCGGAATGTTGTTCGTGAATGAATAAATGTTACTTGCGAAACCTTCGTTGTATTGAAGCGCGATCTCGACTTCGATTCCGTCTTTCGTACCGTGTACGTACACAGGCTCCTCATGAATCGACGCTTTTGACCGGTTCAAGTGCTCGACATAAGACTTGATTCCGCCCTCATAGTGATAGTTCCGTTCAATCGTCTCGTCACTACGATCATCTTTAGCCACGATTCGTAACCCTTTGTTCAAGAAGGCGAGCTCACGTAAGCGTGTCGCTAACAGATCAAAGTCATATTCGAGTGTCTCCTGGAAGATGTCTCCGTCTGGGAAGAAACGAACTGTCGTCCCAGTCGTGTCAGTCGTCCCGACGATTTCGAGTTCACCTTGTGGGACACCACGTTTGAACGATTGGTAATATACGTTTCCATCGCGACGAACGAACACTTCAAGTTTCGTCGATAAGGCGTTAACAACCGACGCCCCGACACCGTGAAGACCACCTGATACTTTGTATCCGCCACCGCCGAACTTACCACCTGCGTGCAACACCGTGAAAATAACTTCAACGGCAGGTCGACCCGTTTTCTTTTGAACATCGACCGGAATCCCACGTCCGTTGTCTTCAACAACGATCGAGTTCCCTGGTTCAACCGTCACTGTGATCGTGTCACAATAACCAGCGAGCGCCTCATCGATTGAGTTATCGACAATCTCCCATACCAAATGGTGGAGACCGCGAGAGCTTGTGGAACCGATATACATCCCTGGACGTTTACGGACAGCCTCTAAGCCTTCAAGGACTTGAATCTGATCGGCGCCGTACGCTTGCAATTCTTTTTCATTTTCATTACTCATCGGTTATTTTCACCTACTATACATGATTTGGTGTTCCTTCTTGCCACGATTACACGGACTCCGTTTCAACCTCACCTTGTTTCACGTGAAACACTTTAGCTTGTTGAATGGTCTCATGTGCAATCCCGTCAATGTTTGTTGTAGTCAAAATCGTTTGTACTTTCCGTCCCATCGTATCGAGGAGATGGGTTTGGCGATGATCGTCAAGCTCAGATAACACATCGTCTAATAACAACAGAGGATATTCGCCTACTTCTTCATGAATCAATTCAATCTCAGCTAGCTTCAATGACAAGGCCGCCGTTCGTTGCTGACCTTGTGAACCGAACGTTTGAACGTTTCGATTGTTGACATACAATTCAAAATCGTCACGATGCGGACCAAACAAGGTCACACCTCTTCGTCGTTCGTTCTCTCTTATTTTATCAAACTTTTGACGATACGTTTCAAACATCTGTTCTTTTGAGAAGCGTTCTTTTTGGAACGTGTCGGAAACGTATTGAATCGTCAGTGTTTCGAGTTCTCTCGTGATTCCGGAATGGATGGGATTGGCCCATTTTTCGAGCTGGTCGATGAAGTGATAGCGTCTCATCACAATTTTTACGGCAAGTTCAATCAATTGATCCGTCAAGACTTCAAGTAACGTCTCGTCGCCACCTTTTGTGGATAACTGCTTCAACAAGGCGTTCCGTTGTTTCAACGTCTTCAAGTATTGATTGAGCTCGTGTAAGTACACCGGACTGACCTGACCGATTTCCATATCTAAAAATCGCCGTCTCCCTTGCGGACTGCCTTTGACGATGGCTAAGTCTTCTGGGGCGAACAAGACGACGTTAAATGCGCCGACATAGTCACTGAGACGACGTTGTTCCAAATGATTGAGCTTTGCTTTCTTGCCTTTAGGAGAAAAAGAGAGACTCTGCACCGATTCGCCCGTCCGTTTATGAATCCGTCCTTCGATACTCGCAGCATCGGCTTCCCAACCGATTAACTCACGGTCTTGTGTCGTCCGATGCGATTTTGCGAGCGCAAGTACGTAAATCGATTCGAGAAGATTCGTTTTTCCTTGGGCGTTCTCACCAATCAGAACATTCGTCTGTTCTGAAAAATCTAGCTCGAGGGTTTCGTAGTTGCGATAGTTTTGCAATCGGATCGACTTTAAATGCACGTCAGTTTCCCTCGATTTGATATTCCCCGAAGCCTTCGACTTCGATTGTATCTCCATCTCTTAATTTACGACCACGGCGTTGGTCCTGCTCACCGTTCACTTTAATCATGACATCCTCTAAAAAGAACTTTGCTTGTCCCCCACTCGAGATGATATCTGCTAATTTTAAAAATTGTCCGAGTGTTACATACTCGGTTGTAATCGACACTTTTTCCATGTCGTCACTTCCTTTCTCACATGCTGATCTGAAAAAATCGCCATACATATTAGTTTATCGAAAATCGTCGAATAAGGCAAAAAGAGGGATGACAAGGCAAGACACCTCATCATCCCTACCCGCAGCTTACGATGTGCGGACTGGCAAAATCAGTTGAAGAACACTATCTTGTTCAACCGGTCGTAAAATGAACGGTCGCATCGAACCCGTGAACTGGATTTCGATTTCAGATGCATCGAGTGCGCGGAGCGCGTCCATCACGAATTTTGAGTTGAAGGAAATTTTTAGTTCTTCTCCTTCAAGCGACAGGATGCTGACACGTTCCGACACTTTTCCGACTTCCGGCGAGTGTGAAGAGACTTCAACTGCCGTTGTATCTTCCGCCACAAATTTAATGACGTTGTTGCGATCGGCACGTGCTAGGAGTGATGCACGGTCAATGGCCTGTAAGAACTCTTTCGCATTCATCCGAACGGCTGTGCGATATTCTTCCGGAATGAGACGTGACGTGTCTGGATAGGCACCGTCTAACAAACGAGAGAAGAATGAGATGTTTTTCATACGGAATAAAATTTGTTGGTCCGTTAAGACGATTTCAATCGGCAACTCTTCACGGTCGAGTAATTTTGCCAATTCGTTGAGTGAGCGACCAGGAACGACGACATTTTGGAACGTCAAATCGTTATCTGTCTCAAACCGCGCACGACGAAGCGCCAGACGGTGGCTATCGGTTGCGACACATGTAAGGAAGCCCTTCTCTGCTGAGAAGTTAACCCCTGTCAATACGGGACGTGTCTCCTGTGAAGAAACAGCGAAGCTCGTCTGACGGATGATGGTCTTCAATAGATCAGCCGGCAAATAGAAGCGACGATCACTCGCAAGTTCAGGTAGGCGTGGATATTCATCCGGGTCAAGACCGTTTAAATGGAACTCTGCTTGACCAGACTCAATGCGCGTCATGAAGTTCGGTGAAACTTCGAGTGTGACCTCGTTCGTCGGTAACTTCTTCACAATTTCTCCTAAGAAGCGTGCGTTCAACACGACGCTTCCAGCACGTTGAATTTGAATGAGTTCAATTCCACCCTCTTCGATTGGAATCAAGCGTTCAATCGAAATCTCGGTATCACTTCCTGTCAGTGTTAAGCCATCCGCATGTGCTTCAAGTTTCAAGCCTGTCAAAATTGGAATGGTCGTTCGTGAAGCCACAGCTTTTGATACGTCTTGTACGGCTTGCATGAATACATCTCGTTGAATCGTTAAATGCATGTGGATAATTCCTCCTAAGGTGAAATGAGTTCATTTCCTAATAATATAATAGTATTAATTAAGTCATAATAGTAATAAGGGCTGTGGATACTGGGGATAAGTCCCCTAATCCATACGTGTTAAGCCATTTCGCCTGTGAATAACTTGTGGATAACTAAGGTGGTTTATCCACAGGATATCCACAGAGAATTCTTCATTAGTTAGAAAGTGCCTTCTTCAACGTTTGAATCGTCTCTTGCATTTCCACATCGTTCTTTAGAAGGGTGCTAATTTTTTCATGTGCATGAATCACAGTCGTGTGATCACGCCCTCCGAACTCTTCCCCGATTTTTGGTAAAGAGCTCTCCGTCATCTCCCGCGAGAGATACATTGCGATTTGACGTGGGAATGCCAACGTCTTGGTTCGCTTTTTCGAGTTCAATTCTTCTACTTGAATGTTGAAGTGTTGACCGACAACTTCTTGAATATCGCGAATGACAATTTTCTTCGCTTCCTGGACAGGCATGATATTATGAAGCGCTTCGGCTGCCACGTCCGGGTCGATTGGTCGTCCGACAAGTTTTGCATAAGCGACGACTCGTGTCAGTGCCCCTTCTAGTTCCCGAATGTTCGTATCGATTTGATTCGCGATATACAGCATGACTTCATTCGAGATATCAAGCCCTTCCGCGGTCGCTTTTTTGCGAAGAATCGCAATTCGCGTCTCAAGGTCCGGTGGTGTGATGTCTGTGATTAGGCCCCATTCAAAGCGTGAACGAAGTCGATCCTCTAGCGTCGGGATTTCTTTTGGTGGTCGATCACTTGAAATCACGATTTGTTTCTGATCATTGTGCAATGCATTGAATGTGTGGAAAAACTCTTCTTGGGTTTGTTCTTTCCCTGCTAAAAACTGAATATCATCAATCAATAGTACATCAATGTTTCGATAACGGTTCCGAAACTCACCGGTCTTATTATCCCGAATCGAATTGATAAATTCATTTGTGAACTTCTCAGAAGAGACATAGGCAATGCGAGCCCCCGGTTTTTGACCTTTTACATAATGACCAATCGCATGCATCAAATGTGTTTTACCAAGTCCAACGCCTCCGTAAATGAAGAGCGGGTTATAGGCGCGTGCAGGTGCTTCAGCGACAGCAAGTGATGCGGCGTGGGCAAAACGGTTCCCCGATCCGATGACAAACGTCTCGAAAATGTATTTGTCATTCAGTTGACCAAGATCCCCTTCCTCTTTTGAAGGTAATAGCACGGGCTGTTCTTTTGTTTCTGTCACGGCGATGGACTCATTTGACGTTCCATCCGCTGGAGCATACTTGTGTGCTTGAGATTCCTCGATGAAATGAATTTCAAGCTTGTTGTTTGTGATCTCTTCAACCGTATCTTGTAACAGAGAGAGATACTGTCGCTCTAACCACGTGACGATAAAACTGGCGGGTGCCGACACAACGAGCGTCGTTCCCATCAATGATATCCCCTCGGTTGATTTTAACCACATGTCAAAACTGGCTTTTGGAGTTCGTTCTTCTTCCTCGATTACCGATAAGACGTTTCTCCAAATCTCGCGAGCATTCTTCAATGAAAGACCTCCTTTACTCACATGTTGGGTAAAACTTATTCACACGATATACACATACACTATTCTATAGTAGAAACTAGGGTTATCCCCAGAGAACAAAAACTGTGGATAAAGTTATCCACATGGTGTTCATTATGGGGATAACACTTATCCACAGCCTGTGTATATCTTGGAATCACGAATTGTTCATCCACAAGTTTGTGCACATTCAGTTTAGCAAAATAAAATAGACGTGGCAATGCTTTTTGGTATTTATCCACAGATAAAGAAAAGTATCCACACCCACTTATCCACATGCTGTGTGTTTTGTGGATAACCTGTGGATATATTGTGGATAAAGCACTAATGATAGAATATGAGATGAAAAAGTTATACACAAAAGAGGAAGAAGTGAAATGAAAGATTGTTTTTGTAAAAGAAGAAAATGAAAAAATAAAGAATAAGAATATGAAAAAAGAGGAGTTATTCACATATAAATGTGGATAACTTCGAGATTTTGTGGATAAAATGGCTCAACGTGGCTATTTATAAAGACCGTTTATAAAATACGTAAAGGTTGTGTATACATTCATCCCCTACTCGTCCTTCGGATAAGGATCGAATCCATGTGGATGAATGCTTTCTGAGTGCCTCATTCTACGAATTCGAAAACCATCCGAAAATACATTGACAATTGTTGAATCGATTTATATAATCTTAAAGACTGCCTTAAATGAAACTATAACTTGCTAATAGAGCGTTAATCTTGAGGAGGTGCTGTAACCATGAAACCAACTTTCAACCCTAACAACCGTAAGCGTAAGAAAGTTCACGGATTCCGTGCACGCATGGCGACTAAAAACGGTCGCAACATTCTTGCTGCTCGTCGTCGTAAAGGCCGTAAAGCCTTGACTGTATAATTCTGAATGAAGATTGCCCGGGGATCCTTTCCTCGGGCAATTTTTTAGTTTGTCACAGAAACGTAGTATTTCATGGATTCTCCCTCGTTCAAATGATGTGGATATGATATGATGTTAGTTGACGATTTTTGAAGCGAAGGATGGAGTGAGAATTTTGAAAAAAGAATACCGCCTGCAAAAGAATGAAGAGTTCCAAGCGGTGTTTCGCGAAGGACGCTCCGTGGCCAATCGTCAGTTTGTCGTCTACACGCTCAAAGCGGATCAAACGCATTTCAGAGTGGGTCTTTCCGTCAGTAAGAAACTTGGAAATGCTGTGGAACGGAACCGGATGAAACGATTGATGCGTGAGTCGCTTCGCTTGCTCGAACCAAACGTTGCACCGAATGATTATGTCATCATCGCTCGAAAACCTGCGACCGCATTGACGCAGTCGGAAGTAACCGAGAGTTTGAAACACGTATTCAAACGGGCCAAGGTTTGGCAAAAGCAGGGCCGGTGACCATGACAATCTGAATTTGTTCTCTCATATAATTAGAGTCTGATAAGATTGCCCGATCGACGTGTGCGTTAAAAAGAATTGATAAAGAAAGCGTAGGAGGAACTATGAGCAAAAAGCTAAAATTAGGATTACTCGCTGCCATGACCGCGGTCATCATGCTGATGGCAGGCTGTGTGGATCCGTCTACCATCCAAGCCGAACCAGTAACGGCTGACACAGAAGGTTTCTGGGCGAAGTACTTTGTATGGCCGCTCGCATGGCTTTTGAAGGAAGTTGCTTACTTGGTCGGTGGCCCGTGGCAATACGGGATTTCAATCATCATCGCGACGATTATCGTCCGGTTATTGATTCTCCCACTCATGATCAAGCAGACGAAGAGTATGGGTGCGATGCAAGTGTTGCAACCAGAAATGCTGAAGCTTCGTGAAAAGTACAGCTCAAAAGACCAGGAAACACAACGTAAACTCCAAGAAGAGATGATGAAGCTTTATCAGGAATACCAAATCAACCCGCTCGCGGGATGTTTGCCAATCTTGATTCAAATGCCGATTCTCTTCGCATTCTATGATGCGATTCGCCGTACACCTGAGATTTTCGAAGCGAACTTCTTATGGTTCGACCTCGGTGCTCCGGATCCAACGTTCGTCTTGCCGATTTTAGCGGCAATCTTGACGTTCGCACAACAAAAAATCTCAATGGCGGGTCAAGAACAGAACCCGCAGTTGAAGATGATGCTTTATATCTTCCCGGTCATGATCTTCGTCATGTCGATCAACCTCCCAGCTGCCCTTTCGTTATACTGGGTAGTCGGTTATATCATCTCGATCATCGTCACGATGGCAATCATGCTCCCGATGCGTGAGAAGATGAAGGTTGCGGCTGAAGCGAAAATCGCTGCGAAAGAAGCAGAGCGTGCAGCGCTTGCTGAAGAAGAAAAGAAAAACAAAAAGAAAAAGCGTAAATAATCGCTAAGCTGAGTGTCTTCTGACGCTCAGCTTTTTTTTGTGGGATTGCAAGCCAGTCAGAGGGGAATAGAGATAGAAACGAGTAAACGGAGGTGTGGGAAAATGGAGGCATTCATTCAGCGTTTGGAACGTTCGACGTTATGGCAAGCGGTCATTTATTTTGTACTTGGTGTTCTCATTCTGTTATATCCTCGATTTTTCTTTGATGTCATGGTGTATGTCATTGCCGGTTATTTAGCGATCATGGGGATTTGGATGATCTTTCAAGGGTTGCGTCGACGTCAGGGAGGGTTGCCACCCACTTTCTTTATGGGTCTCATCTATTTGATTTTGGCAGTGGTCGTCTTTTTCTTCGCGGAGACGCTAGCTAGTCTTCTCCCGATTTTGATCGGAGCCTTGTTCTTATTCGGTGGAATTATCCGCCTGATTCAGGCACTCGGTTACCGTCAATCGATGTCGGGACGATGGCTTTGGTTTTTGATTGGAAGTCTATTGTGGATAGGTGTCGGGATTCTCATGTTGACGAATCCGTTCAGTAGTCTACTTGTCTTGTTCCAACTGTTCGGCGGCATTCTCATCGCCATCGCGATACTGGAACTGTTCCTCTATTTCACGATTCGTTCGACGAAACGCCAAGCAAGATACTAAAAAACAAGCCGCCCTATATGCCAGGACGGCTTGTTTCTCGTTGAATCAACTGTTCCATGAACGGTCCGAACACGTTGTAGCCAGGTAGTGATGTGAAAAAAGTTTGCTCTACCTGAAGTCGCTCCAGATAGATGTGGGCGGCTTTTTCGTGTGAGGCGGGGGTCAAATGGTCATAAAATGAGCGGAGGTCGATTTTTTGTCGCTGCGTCACATCTTTTAAACCAAGGGAAGCCCGGTCCGGTGTGTGGTGAGCGGCTAACACATATGCGAAATGGACCATTCCTTGCCGGAGCATCTCCGTTGCCCACATCGCGTTGCCTCGATTGCGTGATTTTGTATATTGGAAAAAGAACCACACGGTATCGAACGCATGGTCACTGATTGCCGCTTCGTCTAATTGCAAGGAAGTGGCGTGTCTAGCAAGTCGCTGTTGTGGGTCGTAGAGCACATGAATCGAGTCTTGATGATTCAACGTCTCTTGCGTGACCGTGAACAGGTCGAGGTGAAGAAAATCATCAAAGACGGCGATGAGTTGTGGAGCGACGATGTGAATCTCGTCTTTTAACAGAATCGGACGATAGGCGGTTACATGCTCGAGGCGTCTAGATAGAAAAGAGACCTCTTCATCGGGGTGTACCATGACATAGAGGTCGATATCTGAATGTTCATCGGCTTCTCCCCGACCGAATGAACCCTTCATAAAAATCGCTTGAACCGCTTCATCGTGCTGTAATCGTTCGGTGATGATTCGGATTGCGTCTTGCTGTTTCATCTTTAGATCATCTCTCTCCTATGTAAATATATTCCTTTATTGTACGAAAACGATGAGTCGAATGGCAATGACTTTATCAATGGTCCAACTCTTTCGTTCAAGTCGAATATCGTGTATAGTAGGTTCGTTATGCATATGATAGAAGAAGATGTTTAGGTTTGGAGGGAGAAAGATGCTAGAGTTTGACACGATTACAGCGATTTCGACGCCGATGGGTGAAGGTGCCATCGGGATCGTCCGACTATCGGGCGATTTGGCGGTCGAAACGGTGAACAATGTGTTTTCTGGGAAAGACTTAACAACAGTCGATTCACATACGATTCATTATGGAACGTTAAAATATCCTAATACGGGCGAAATCGTCGATGAAGTCATGGTCAGTATTATGCGCGCGCCGAAGACGTTTACGCGAGAAGATGTCGTCGAAATCAATTGTCACGGAGGCGTCGTAGCGGTCAATCGTGTCCTTGAGCTCATTCTCGATCAACCCGACATCCGCCTAGCAGAACCGGGCGAGTTCACGAAGCGCGCCTTTTTAAATGGTCGGATCGATTTATCTCAGGCGGAAGCGGTCATGGATTTGATTCGCGCGAAGACGGACCGAGCAATGAACGTTGCGATGGCGCAAATGGAAGGACGTTTGTCACGCCTCGTTCGCGAGTTACGTCAACAATTGCTCGAGACGATTGCGGCGGTCGAGGTCAACATCGACTATCCAGAATATGACGCAGAAGAGATGACCCAGGCCATCGTCGAAGAGAAAGCGGGCGAGGTCAAACGTGTCCTCGAACAGTTACTCGAGACAGCGCGACAAGGGAAAATCTTACGTGAAGGCTTGGCCACGGCAATCATCGGTCGACCGAACGTCGGAAAATCTTCTTTGATGAACACGCTCGTTCAAGAGACAAAAGCGATTGTCACCGAAATTGCCGGTACGACACGTGACACAATTGAGGAATACGTCAACGTGAAAGGTGTTCCGCTCAAATTGATCGATACGGCAGGGATTCGCGAAACGGAAGATATCGTGGAACGAATCGGTGTGGAAAAGTCGAGAAAAGCGTTAGAAGCGGCAGATTTGGTCCTTCTCGTCTTGAACGGACATGAGGGATTGACTGTCGAGGATGAGGCGTTATTTGAGGCAGTTAAAGGAATGAATGCCATCATCATCATCAACAAGACAGACTTGCCACAAAACATGGATTCTTCTAAGCTAGAGAAACTAGCGGCAGGACGTCCAATTGTGGCGACATCGCTCTTGCTAGATGAAGGAATCGATGCCCTTGAAGCGGCCATCGCAAATCTATTCTTCGCAAAAGGTGTCGAGTCACAGGATATGACGTATATCTCAAACGCTCGACACATTCAGTTAATCAAACGAACGATTGGTCAAATTGATGAGGCGCTCGGTAGTGCCGTCATGAATATGCCGATCGACATGGTTCAAATCGATTTACGTCGTGCGTGGGATACGCTCGGTGAAATCAATGGAGATACCGTACAGGAGAGCTTGATTGATCAGCTCTTTTCACAGTTTTGTCTTGGGAAATAATAAGGAGGAACGAATATGGCTTATACGGCAGGCGAATTTGACGTCATCGTCATCGGGGCCGGACACGCAGGGATTGAATCAGCACTCGCATCGGCTCGAATGGGCGCGAAAACAGCGATGCTCACCATGAACCCTGATATGGTCGGATTCATGTATTGCAACCCATCAATCGGTGGGCCGGCGAAAGGGATCGTCGTACGTGAAATCGATGCGCTCGGTGGCGAGATGGGGCGTGCGATTGACGCGACATACATCCAAATGAAGATGCTCAACACATCGAAAGGGCCGGCGGTACGTGCGCTACGTGCACAGGCGGACAAATTCCAATACCAAAATCATATGAAGAAAGTGCTAGAAGATGAGCCGAATCTGCTGCTTCGTCAGGCGCTAGTCGAGCGCTTGTTGATTGAGGACGGAGAAGTACGTGGCGTGGTAACGAACACAGGTTCAGAATATCGCGCGAAAGCGGTCATCGTCACAACGGGAACGTTCATGCGTGGTCAAATCATCATCGGGGAATTGGCTTACGAGAGTGGTCCGAACAACCAAATGCCATCGGTCGAGCTATCGAAGCATCTTGAAGAGCTCGGTCTCGACTTAGTTCGATTCAAAACGGGAACACCGCCACGAATCGACGGCAAGACGATTGATTATTCGAAGACGGAGATTCAGCCAGGGGACGAGAATCCATCATTCTTCTCGTACACCTCGACGGACTTGGATCCGATCGAACAAATCCCGTGCTGGCTCACGTACACGAGCGAACGTACACACCAATTGATTGATGAGAACTTGCATCGCTCACCGATGTATTCGGGTGCGATTAAAGGAACGGGGCCCCGTTATTGCCCATCAATCGAAGATAAGGTCGTTCGCTTTAATGATAAACCGCGTCACCAAATCTTCTTAGAGCCAGAAGGTCGCGATACGGAAGAAATCTATGTCCAAGGCTTTTCGACGAGTATGCCAGAAGACGTGCAACATCAGATGCTTCGCACGATCCCGGGTCTTGAAAATTCAGAGATGATGCGTCCCGGTTATGCGATTGAATACGATGCGGTCGTACCGACACAGCTTTGGCCAACTCTCGAAACAAAAGCTGTCCCAGGTCTTTTCACAGCGGGACAAATCAACGGGACGAGCGGGTACGAAGAAGCGGCTGGACAGGGCATCATGGCGGGAATCAACGCCGCATGCAAAGTGCTCGGAAAAGATCCGGTCATCTTGGACCGTTCGCAAGCGTACATCGGCGTCTTAATCGATGACCTCGTGACGAAAGGTACGAACGAACCGTATCGCCTTCTCACATCACGTGCCGAATACCGTCTTTTGTTGCGTCATGACAATGCGGACTTGCGACTCAGCGACATCGGGTATGAGATCGGCTTACTTTCAGAAGATCGTCACACTCACCTCAACGAGAAGCGTGTAGCGATTGAAAAAGAAGTGAAGCGACTTGCGTCACTTGTCGTCAAACCGACACCTGAAGTCAATGCGATGCTCGAATCGGTCGGTGCGCACCCGCTTAAAGAAGCGACGCATGCCAACATCTTGTTGAAACGTCCGGAAGTATCTTATGAAGCACTCATGACGGTCGTTCCGTCAACGGAAGAATTGTCGTATGAAGTGAAAGAGCAAGTCGAGATTCAAGTGAAGTATGAAGGTTATATTTCCAAACAGCTTGAACAAGTCGAGAAGATGCGTCGCATGGAAGAAAAACGAATCCCGGAAAACTTGGATTACGATGCGATCGGTGGTCTCGCGACAGAAGCGAAACAAAAACTAAAACAAGTTCGTCCTCTTTCGATCGGTCAAGCGTCTCGTATCTCAGGCGTAAACCCAGCAGACGTGTCAATCTTGCTCGTCTATATCGAACAAGGACAATACGCAACGGTGGAGTGAAACGATGAACGAATCTCAATTTATTGAAGCGTTACGAGCTGAAGGGTTTGAGCTGAGTGAGACACAACTCAGTCAGTTCAAGCGTTACTTCGAAATGCTCGTCGAATGGAACGAGAAAATGAACTTAACGGCCATCACGGACCGAGAGGAAGTATATTTGAAGCATTTCTATGATTCGCTCAGCGCAGCGTTTCATTTCGATTTCACGAAAGTCGAAACCGTATGTGATGTCGGGGCAGGAGCCGGATTCCCAAGTCTTCCGCTCAAAATTTTATTCCCACACTTACACGTCACGATCATCGATTCGTTAAACAAACGCATCACCTTTTTGAACGAGTTGGCTCTTGCCCTCGGACTCGAAGGTGTTGCGTTCCATCATGGTCGTGCCGAAGAGTTCGGAAAAAATAAAAAGTTCCGCGAACAGTTTGACGTCGTCACAGCACGTGCGGTTGCCCGCATGACCGTGTTGGCAGAATACTGTTTGCCACTCGCGAAAGTAGGCGGAAGCTTCGTTGCGCTTAAAGCGGCCAAGGTTTCTGACGAGATGGCAGACGCCAAAAACGCTTTAGCCGTTCTAGGTGGGAAAGAAAAAGCGACACACCAGTTCCTATTGCCAGGAGAGATGAGTGAGCGTAATATCGTAGTTGTAGATAAACTACGAAAAACGCCCGGGAAATATCCGCGTAAAGCGGGGACACCGGCGAAAGAGCCACTTATCTGATGATGTCGTTTCACGTGAAACAAAAGCAGATTCCAGTGGTGGAGTCTGCTTATTTTTTTACATAAAGGGGTGCCCGACGTTGAAGAATAGATTTGCGAAATTGTTCGGTGTGAATCGAAAAGACGAAGTTGCCGTGACGCAGATTGCGGAAGTTCGAGCGGATGACACGGTACAAGAACTCTCGTTATCACGGTTGCGTCCAAACCGTTATCAACCGCGTAAAGTGTTCGAACCGGCAAAAATTGAAGAGTTGGCAACGACGATTTCGGAACATGGACTCCTTCAACCAATCGTGGTTCGAAAGGCAGATGGGGACTGCTATGAAATCATTGCCGGGGAGCGTCGTTTCCGTGCGGTGAAATCGCTTGGTTGGTCAGCGATTCCGGCAATCGTTCGCGATATGGACGATGATACGACGGCTGCACTCGCCTTGATTGAAAACTTGCAGCGTGAGCAGTTAAGCCCGATTGAAGAGGCGGAAGCATATGATCGTTTACTCGCCTTGAACGGTTTGACGCAAGATGCGCTCGCGAAGAGTCTAGGCAAGAGTCAATCCACGATCGCCAATAAGTTGCGCTTGTTAAAATTGCCGGAGGATGTGAAGCAGTCGCTTCGCGATCGTCGGATCAACGAGCGACATGCGCGTGCGTTGTTGCCGTTGAAGGAAGAAGGATTGCAACTTCAAGTGCTCGCAGAAGTGTTAGAACAGGATTTTAACGTCAAGGAGACAGAGGAACGCGTCGCCTTTTTAACAACACCGATCGAAGAAGAGAAGCGAAAGCCGAAAAAACAACGTCGTCGGACGAAAAGTTTTGCGCGTGACACGCGAATCGCCATCAACACGATTCGTGACTCAATCGATTTGATTGGGAAAACAGGGATTGACGTCCAAACTGAAGAAGTAGACGAAGAGGAATTTGTTGAAATTCGAATTCGCATCCCGAAAGCGCGGCCTCAAAAATGAGTCCGTGCTTTTTTATACAATGAAGGAGGTTTGTAGATGGAACGATTAGCATTAAAATTCATTCGCCCAAACCCGAATCAGCCCCGGAAACAATTTGAGGTGGAAAAATTAGAAGAGTTGCGTCAATCCATTGAGCGATATGGCGTCCTACAACCAATCGTCGTTCGAAAAGCGACAGGATACTATGAAATCATTGCCGGGGAACGACGGTTTCAGGCGGCGAAGCTCGCTGGGAAAGAAGACATTCCTGCCCTCGTCGTCACGGCGGACTCCGATCGCGTCATGGAGTTGGCGCTGATTGAAAACATTCAGCGGGCAGACTTGAATGCCATCGAAGAGGCTGTCGCCTATGAACAGTTGATGCAGACGCTAGGTCTGACGCAACAACAGTTGGCCGATCGCGTCGGGAAGAGCCGCAGTCATGTGACGAACAGTCTTCGCCTCCTTCGATTGCCGAGTGCCGTCCAGCATGCGGTCATGGTCGGAGATTTGACGATGGGACATGCACGTGCCATCACGGGTATGAAATCAGAACAAGCGATGGAACAGATTGCGAAACGGGTCATTGCCGAGCATTGGACGGTCCGTCGCCTCGAGCGTTACTTACAAAAAGAGCGCACAGAAAAAAAGACGCTGAAGCGATCGAACGCCGATATCGAAGCGGTCGAAGCGGTGCTTGCGGAGCGTCTTCAGATGGATGTGTCGATTCGTCCGCGCCGAAAAGGCGGCGTCCTCGAGTTGAAGTATTTTTCACAAGACGACTTGGAACAATTGTTGACGTTATTATCGCCTCAAGACTTTGATTCATCTCGTGACTGACGAAGACGCGTGATGGCCGCCTCTTCGTGATGCAGGCGCCCGATCCGTGTATCAAAATCGGCGAATCCGTCTGTGATGAAACGTGCGAGTTCATATACAAGATGGAGACGGGTATTCTGTAGAATCATCATCTCCATGAATCCGCTTACGTTCACGACGGCTTTAATATTGTAAGCGCCGACTGCCGGAAGTTCTTTTTGGACACCGGCCCCTGGAGCGAGCGGACCTTCCGAAAAGAAGACATAACCGACACTTGATAAACGTCCGAGACAGGCGTCGATAGCGATAATGAGCGGTTGATGGAAGCGCGTTTGAATCTCATGTAACGTTTCCACCAAATTGAGTGCGTGTACAGGCTTCGTTAATGTGCCGTATACATGTAAATTTCGGATATGACGTTCTTCTAAAAACGTTCCGACGAGCGGACCGAGTGAATCACCGGTCGAACGGTCCGAACCGATGCAAACAAGGACGATGGGGCGATGGATTTCATTGACCAACTGTTCATGAAGCTGGTCCGCAAGCAATCTGGATCCACTCCGCTCAGTGTGTTCAATGAAGAAAGAGTATGGTTTATGAGGTTTTAAGCGAAACGGCATGAATCTCATCCTCTCTTCTAAGCTGCCTATTCCTAGTTGCAGTTGGGGGATTGATCTCGTATTAACCCATTCCCAAAAGTGGAAAACTTCTAACTTCCGAATGCAGTGTTTGAGAAAAGTCGTGAAATATGTTTTGATGATTTAGAATCTACGACTTTGAGGTGAAAAGATGGCTTCGCAAAATACAGAAAAAGATTTAAATACGGTTGCCGATGAGACAATCGACAGCGTGAACCGATTCGTCGAGTACTTTAAAGATACAGACATGTGGATTGGTTTAGGGATCAAGCTCGCCGGTGTGGCGCTCATCATCCTTGGTTTATATATCGCAACACGCATTTTGACAACGATGGTCGAGCGCGTGTTTACGCTCCGCAAAATAAAAGAACATGATATCGTCGCCCAGCGACAGAATGAAACGTTATTAAAATTAGCCCAAAACACAATCCGCTATGTGATCGGGTTGATTATGGTCTTGACGGTGCTCGGACAATTCGGTGTGAATATCGCCGGTTTGATTGCATCAGCCGGGGTCGCGGGTCTTGCAATCTCATTCGGGGCACAAAGTTTGGTGAAAGACGTCATCACAGGGGCGTTCATCATCTTTGAAAACCAATACAAGAACGGGGATTACGTCAATTTGAACCAACAAGTCGACGGGACGGTCATCGAGGTCGGAATCCGGACGACGAAGTTAAAAGGATTAAACGGACAAGTGACGATTATTCCGAACGGACAAATCTTACAAGTGACGAACTACTCGCTTGAAAACAGCGTCGCTGTTGTCGATATTGGGGTTGCGTACGAAGAAGATATGTCAAAAGTAGAGCAAGCGCTCAAGGAAATTGCGAAAACGGTCGAAGCACGCTATCACGACTTGTTCATCAAACCAATCGACTTAGCTGGAGTGCAGTCGCTCGGACCGTCGGAAGTGGTGTACCGATTAATGGCGGAAGTCCCGCCGACCCAGCACTTCGCAGCTGGTCGAATTTTGCATAAAGAGTTAAAGGCTGGACTTGACGAGCGGGGGATTGAAATTCCATACCCACGTACGGTCATGATGCCACCGAACTCGGCTCCTAAAGGAGGAGAAGCAGAAAATGCAAAGTAAAACCTATGCATTGAACGATATTGTGGAAATGAAAAAACCACATGCCTGCAAAACGAACCGCTGGCAAATCACGCGTGTCGGGATGGACATTCGGATCAAGTGCCAAGGCTGCGGAGCCAGTGTGCTCATGCAACGCCGTGATTTTGATAAGCGATTCAAGAAAGTGCTTGAACAAGGGAACGCCGCCGAATAAGCGGCGTTTTTCTTTAGGTTATGAACGTGAGTTGCGGTTTAATCGTGGACTATCTATAATTGTGAAGGATGTGACGGTGTGGTGTACTGAATGTACCCACTCCACAGACGGCTTAACATTTCCCGGGAAACACCGGATGAGGAGGAAATACTAGTGGGATTAACAGCAGGAATTGTCGGATTGCCAAACGTCGGGAAATCGACATTGTTTAATGCGATTACACAAGCAGGAGTCGAGGCGGCCAACTATCCGTTCGCGACGATCGACCCGAACGTCGGCGTCGTAGAAGTACCGGATGCGCGCCTTGATCGATTGACAGAACTCGTCAAACCGAAAAAAACGGTACCAACAGCATTTGAGTTTACAGATATCGCTGGAATCGTGAAAGGTGCGTCAAAAGGTGAAGGTCTCGGAAACAAATTCTTGGCGAACATTCGCGAAGTCGATGCGATTTGCCAAGTCGTCCGTTGTTTTGAAGACGAGAACATCACGCACGTCGCAGGTCGTGTCTCACCAATCGATGACATTACGACTATCAATCTTGAATTGATCTTAGCTGATCTTGAGCAAGTCGATAAACGAATCGCACGTGTTCAAAAAATGGTGAAGGCAAAAGATAAAGGTGCGGTACAAGAACTCGAAGCACTCGAAATCGTGCGAGATGTTCTTGAATCAGAGCGCCCGGCACGTGTCGCTGAATTATCAGAAGATCAACTCGCGATCGTCAAACACTTCCAATTGCTTACGATGAAGCCGATGCTTTACGTGGCGAACGTGAGTGAGGATGAAGTGGCAGATGCCGATTCGAACGAGTTTGTACAAGCAGTCCGTGATCACGCGGCAACAGAAGGGTCGAAAGTCATCGTCATCTGTGCACGAATCGAAGAAGAAATTTCAGAACTCGAACCGGAAGAACGCCTCGAGTTCTTACAAGATCTCGGAATCGAAGAGTCAGGACTTGATCAATTGATCCGTGCGGCTTACTCGACACTTGGTCTTGCGACATACTTCACGGCAGGTGAGAAGGAAGTTCGTGCATGGACGTTCAAACAAGGGATGAAAGCCCCACAATGTGCTGGTGTCATCCACTCTGACTTCGAACGTGGATTCATCCGTGCCGAAGTCGTGTCGTATGACGACCTTTCAGCAGCAGGAAACATGACGACGGTGAAAGAACAAGGAAAACTTCGTTCAGAAGGAAAAGAATACGTCTTCCAAGATGGCGACGTTGTCACGTTCCGCTTCAACGTATAAGTTGATTTACGGAAACGTATTGTAAAAGTCAAGGAAGTTTGATAGTATATTATGACGTGAGTAAAACAATTGTTTGCTCCTTGCTCCTACAACCGGTAGGGGCCGTTAGTCCAAGAGGAGGTGAAAGATAATGCGTAAATACGAACTTCTTTACATTATCCGTCCATCAGTTGATGAGGAAGCGAAGAAAGCTTTAATCGAGCGCTTCAACAACGTCATCACTGAAAACGGTGGTACTGTTGAAAAAACAACAGACATGGGTAAACGTCGTTTCGCTTATGAAATCAACAAGATGCGCGAAGGACACTACGTTCTTCTTAACATCGTTGCTGAACCTAAAGCGATCTTAGAAACAGAGCGTCTCATGAAGATCTCTGACGACGTTGTCCGTCAAATGACAACAAAAGACGAGCGTTAATCCTTAACGTTTCGTATCGTGAAAGGGGAGCTTGGAGATGATTAACCGAGTTGTGTTAGTTGGTCGATTGACTCGCGATCCCGAAATGCGTTATACGCAGAGCGGAATCGCCGTAACACGCCTTACTCTCGCTTGCGATCGTCCATTCGCTGGACAAGATGGGAAGCGCGAGACGGACTTTATTGATTGTGTCGTTTGGCGCAAACAAGCAGAGAACGTAGCACAATACTTGAAAAAGGGCAGCATGGCCGGCGTTGACGGTCGCCTTCAAATCAGTAGTTACGAAGGACAAGATGGCCAACGTCGTTACCGGGCAGAAGTAGTCGCAGACAGCGTACGCTTCCTTGAACCACGCGGAGCCTCAGGGCAACGTGAGCAAGCACCATCTGGAGATGTCTTCGGTGGTGGTGAATCAAGTGGATCAGGATGGGGCGCAGGAGCCGCTTCGACTTCATCTCAGTCCTCGAATTCGAATAAAGGTTTTGACGCAGATCCGTTCTCGGGTGGCGGCAAAATCGACTTGTCAGATGATGATTTGCCATTCTAATCATCATGGACAATAAAAACTAACCTATAAAGGAGGTCTTCACATGGCACGTCGTCCAGGAGGTCGTCGTCGTCGTAAAGTATGTTTCTTTACGTCGAACAACATCACTCATATCGATTATAAAGACGTAGAATTGCTCAAACGCTTCGTTTCGGAGCGTGGTAAAATTCTTCCACGTCGTGTGACTGGTACTTCAGCGAAATACCAACGTCCACTTACTGTCGCTATCAAGCGCTCACGTCAAATGGCTTTGCTTCCATACGTTGCAGAGTAATTGTTTGACGAACGGCTTATCCTCTTGGATAAGTCGTTTTTTTGTATTTCATCTCGTCTGTAAGTGTGTAAGTGAAACCGACGAATATGGTATGATAGAGCAGAAACCTTTACGATTCCATGGGTGAACATTACTCATTTTAGGAGGCATACATGCACAGTGGTGAAGCATTAACATCCGTGAAGAACCAATACGCGCGGCACATGATTCCATACGTGATTGGATTCCTTGTCTCGTTAGGATTGGCGTTCTACAACATTGTGGCGGCAATCACCCTGTTTATGGGCACGCTGATTTTTTTCATCTATCAGCAAGTGACGATGCGACGGGAGCGTAAAAATTGGGAACAGTATGTCCTCTCTCTCTCTCATCAAATCGAAGAGGTCGGAAAAGAAGCATTGACGACGATGCCGATTGGGATTTTAGTCTTTGACCAGGACCGACGGATCAGTTGGTATAACGAACAATCACGATTGATTTTCGAACTCGATATGGCGATTGGAATACCGCTTGATGCGCTCCATTCCGCCTTCGATGAATTGATTGAAGAAGAAGAGGATGAAGCCACGATTGAAGTGGGTGACCGTGTCTATCGTGTTTATTACAATCAAATCCATCAAACCCTCTATTTATTTGATATGACCGAAGAAGCGGAGATGGAACAAAAGTATGTTCAAACGCAGACGGTTATCGGTATTTTGTATTTAGATAACTATGACGAGATGTCGACTGCGGTGGATGAACAGGTCCGTAGTGAAGTCAATCGTCGGGTTACGGTGCTCCTCAATCAATGGGCGCAGCGGCATCATATCTACATGCGTCGTACAGCTGCGGACCGCTTTTTCCTCGTCATGAATGAACGGACGCTATCTGAACTTGAAAACAACCGCTTTTCAATCTTGGATGAAGTGCGTGATGCGACGAAGGAACAAAGAATCCCGTTGACGTTATCAATCGGGATTGGGTGCGGTGAAACGACATTGACGGAGCTCGGTAATCTCTCTCAGTCGAGTCTAGATTTAGGACTTGGCCGTGGTGGTGACCAGGCAGTCGTTAAGCGTCATAATGGGAAAGTTCGTTTCTTCGGCGGGAAGACAAATCCGACCGAGAAGCGAACGCGTGTCCGGGCACGTGTCATCTCGAACTCGATGCGTGACCTCATTCGGGAATCGAGCCGTGTCCTTGTGATGGGACATAAGAATCCAGATATGGACTCGCTCGGGGCTTCCATCGGTGTCATGAAATTGGCCGAGTTTGTCGGGCGCGAGGCGTATGTCGTCATTCCATCCGGTGAGACGAGTGTCGGCATTCAGCGGCTCGTCCATGAAGTAGAGAACGATGACTCGTTATACAGCCAATTCTTGACCGAGTATGAGGCGCAGCCACTCATCGATGAACAGACATTACTCGTCGTCGTCGATACACACCGTCCGTCCCTCGTCATTTCAAAAGACATTTTGGATCGGTCGGAGCGGGTCGTCGTCATCGACCACCATCGTCGCGGGGAAGAGTTTATCGAAGATCCGGTTCTCGTGTATATGGAGCCTTACGCATCATCAACGAGTGAGCTCGTCACGGAATTGATTGAGTATCAGGCGGGAAGTCGAAAGCTCTCTATTTTAGAGGCAACGTCACTTCTCGCGGGGATCATGGTCGATACGAAAGGATTTACGCTCCGTACGGGATCCCGTACGTTTGATGCGGCATCCTTCTTACGGATTCAAGGTGCTGACACGGTTCTCGTACAGCACTTCATGAGACAAGATCTCGATGCTTATATCGAGCAGTCTCAGATTTTGAGAAACACCGAAATTTATGCAGGTGGGATGGCGATTGCGGTCGCTTCTGACGACGAGGCACACCATCAAGTGTTGATTGCTCAGTCTGCAGACCAGTTGCTGAATATGGAAGGCGTCAAAGCCTCGTTCGTCATCGCCGTCTTACCGGACGGACGTACGGGAATCAGCGCGAGGTCGCTCGGTGACGTCAATGTCCAGGTCATCATGGAAATGCTTGATGGCGGTGGCCATTTGACGAATGCGGCGACGCAACTTGAAGTGAGTCGCGAACAAGCGAACATCATGTTGAAAGAGTCAATCGATCATTACGTAACAGATGAAACTGAAGGAGAGGAATTAGAATGAAAGTCATTTTGAAAGTTGATGTAAAAGGACAAGGGAAAGCTGGAGAAGTAAAAAACGTGGCAGACGCTTATGCTAAGAACGTCTTGTTCAAGAAAAACTTGGCAGTGGAAGCGACACCAGGAAACTTGAAGGCATTCGCGGCTAAAGAACGTCGTGCCGAAGAAGCAGCAGAAGAAGAGTTGAACGAAGCGAAACAACTCAAAGAAAAGCTTGAAAAAGAGACGATTGCCGTCACGACGAAAGCCGGTGAAGGCGGTCGCGTGTTCGGTTCGGTCACGAGCAAGCAAATCGCGGATGCCCTTAAATCAATGGGCTACAAAATTGATAAGCGTAAAATTGAACTCGAGCATCCGATCAAGGCGCTCGGTTTCACGAAAGTGCCAGTGAAGTTGCACCATGACGTCGTCGCGACGTTGAATGTACATGTACAAGAAGCTTGAAGGTGAGGTAGAGACGGATGAGTGATGCGATTCAAGTCAATACACCACCGCATAGCGTGGAAGCGGAGCAAGCCGTCTTAGGGGCAATCATCCTCGATTCGGATCGGTTGATTACGGCCTCAGAGCGGGTCGACCCGGACGACTTTTATCGTGTCAGCCACCAACGCATCTTTGAAGCGATGCTAAAGATCAATGACCGAGGCGAGCTCGTCGACTTGGTCACGCTCAGTTCCGAGTTACAGGCGCAAGGGATTTTGGACGAAATCGGGGGCCTCAACTATTTGGCGGAGGTCGCGGAATCCGTTCCCGCCATCGGGAACATCGGCTATTACTTGAACGTCGTCGACCAAAAGGCGGCACTCCGTCGCCTGATTCGAACTGCGACCAACATTGTCTCGGATGGTTATGAGCGTCAAGATGAGGTGGATTCTGTTTTATCTGATGCCGAGCGAAATATTCTAAAAGTATCGCAGCGAAAAGGACAATCGAGCTTCCACCCGATTGGTTCTGTCTTATCCGATGCGTACTCGACGATTGAAAAGCTGCATCAGTCGAGCGGTGAAATCACCGGGATTGCGACCGGGTTCACGGATTTGGATAAGATGACGGCCGGTTTCCAACGAAACGATTTGATTATCGTGGCCGCCCGTCCATCTGTCGGGAAGACCGCGTTCGCCTTGAACATCTCGCAAAACGTCGCGGTCCGTACGGGTGAGAACGTCGCCATCTTCAGTTTGGAGATGGGTGCCGAGCAACTCGTCATGCGTATGTTGTGTGCGGAAGGGAACATCGATGCCCAGCGCCTCCGGACCGGTCGTCTTGAAGCGGAAGATTGGGGTCGTCTCTCCCTTGCGATGTCGTCGCTCTCCCAAGCAGGCATCTACATCGACGATACACCGGGTCTTCGGGTCAACGAAATCCGAGCCAAATGTCGCCGATTGAAGCAGGAACATGGTCTCGGGATGATCATGATTGACTACTTGCAGCTCATCGTCGGGAACGGGAAACCGGGCGAGAACCGCCAACAAGAAGTATCGGAAATCTCACGTACGCTCAAAGCAATCGCACGGGAACTACAAGTACCGGTCATCGCCTTGTCTCAGCTCTCACGTGGCGTAGAGAGTCGTCAAGACAAGCGACCGATGATGTCCGATATCCGTGAATCGGGAGCAATCGAGCAGGATGCCGATATCGTCGCCTTCCTCTATCGTGATGACTATTACGATAAAGAGAGTGAAGACGCCAATACGATTGAAATCATCATTGCGAAACAACGTAACGGTCCGACCGGTACGGTCAAGCTCTCCTTCAGGAAAGAGTACAACAAGTTCGTCAATATGGAGACGCAAGCCTTCGCACCACCGATGTAACGTCGGTGGTGTCTTTTTTTGTATAGGATTAGATCAAAATGACGAACGAATAGTTACATCTTATATAAAACGTTCGGTATTCAATTGACTTTCTGGCTTTTCAAGTGTACACTTACGGATGGTTTGAACAGAACGTTGATTAATAAGGAGGATTCATTATGTCATCAGTAGTCGTAGTGGGAACGCAGTGGGGCGATGAAGGGAAAGGGAAGATCACCGATTTCTTATCGAAACAAGCCGAAGTCGTCGCGCGTTATCAAGGGGGAGACAACGCTGGTCACACGATCGTCTTCAATGATACGAAATATAAACTTCACCTCATTCCGTCTGGGATTTTCTATTCGGATAAGACGTGTGTCATCGGGAACGGGATGGTCGTCAACCCGAAATCACTCGTGACAGAACTCGCTTACTTACATGAACGGGGTGTGAGCACGGATAACCTCCGGATCTCGAACCGGGCGCATATCATCTTGCCATACCACCAGCTTCAAGATCGTCTCGAAGAAGAGGCGAAAGGTGACGCGAAAGTCGGTACGACACTGAAAGGAATCGGTCCAGCGTATATGGACAAGGCGGCACGTATCGGGATTCGCATCGCCGACCTTCTCGACAAAGAAGTGTTTGCGGAGAAGCTAAAGACCGTGCTTGAACTAAAAAATCGCATGTTCGTGAAAATGTATGAAGTCGATCCAATCGAGTTCGATGACATCTTTGAAGAATACTACGCGTATGGTCAACAGTTCGCGAAATACGTGTGTGATACATCGGTCGTGTTGAACGATGCGCTCGACGAAGAGAAAAAAGTTCTCTTTGAAGGGGCTCAAGGGGTCCTTCTCGATATCGACCATGGAACGTATCCGTTTGTCACATCGTCGAATGCTGCATCAGGCGGCGTATCGAGTGGTGCCGGAATCGGGCCATCGAAGATTCATCACGTGGTTGGTGTCTGTAAAGCATATACGTCACGCGTTGGAGACGGTCCGTTCCCGACAGAGCTCGACGATGTGATCGGTCATACAATCCGTGAAGTCGGGAAAGAATATGGAACGACAACAGGTCGTCCACGCCGTGTCGGCTGGTTCGACTCGGTCGTCGTGCGTCACTCACGCCGCGTCAGTGGGATCACAGATCTTTGCCTCAACTCAATCGATGTGCTGACAGGTCTTGAGACGCTCAAGATTTGTACATCGTATGAGTATGAAGGAAAGCATCTTGACGAGTATCCACCGAACTTCCGCGTCCTTGAGAAGTGTGTACCGGTATACGAAGAGCTTCCTGGCTGGACAGAGGATATCACAGGGGTTCGTCGCTTTGAAGACCTTCCGGAGAACGCACAGCGTTACGTGCGTCGCATCGAGGAATTGACAGGAATCGAATTGTTGACGTTCTCGGTCGGACCGGCTCGTGAACAGACAGTCATCTTGCGTGATATTTACGAAGCATAAGAAAGGGAGCCACCGGGCTCTCTTTTTCTATTTCCACGGAAATGGACCACGCTTTCTAAGCTGTTTAAAAAGAGTTACAATGTAGGCATGTACGTTTAATGATAAGAGGAGGACTCACTGAATGGATCGTACGATTTTAGTGGTAGATGACGAACAACCAATCGCAGATATATTGAAGTTTAAACTTGAAAAAGAAGGTTACCAGGTGCACGTTGCTTATGACGGTGAAGAAGCACTCGTCAAAGTAGAAGAGATTCAACCGGATCTCATCTTGCTCGACATCATGCTTCCGCTCAAGGACGGCATGGAAGTATGCCGTGAGGTGCGGAAGAAATACGATATGCCGATCATCATGTTGACGGCAAAAGATTCCGAGATCGACAAAGTACTCGGACTAGAGCTCGGCGCAGACGATTACGTCACAAAGCCGTTCAGCTCACGTGAATTGTTAGCCCGTGTCAAAGCGAACATGCGACGTCATGCGACAGCACCGGCGCCAGAAGCAAAAGGAGCCAACGCGAACGATATCGTGATCGGCGACTTGACGATTCATCCGGATTCGTACATGGTGACGAAACGGGATGAGAAGATCGAATTGACACATCGCGAGTTCGAATTGATTCATTACCTCGCCCAAAACATCGGGCAAGTGATGACGCGGGAGCACTTGCTCCAAACGGTATGGGGCTATGATTACTTCGGTGATGTGCGTACCGTGGATGTCACAGTACGTCGTCTTCGTGAAAAAGTTGAGGACAATCCATCGACTCCGACGTATATCATTACGCGTCGTGGCGTCGGGTATTATTTGAAGGCAGGAGAAGAAGATTAAACGATGAAACGGACGAACTTCTTTAAATCAATCCAGTGGAAGCTCGTCGTCATCTATGCGCTGCTCATTCTCGTTGCGATGCAAGTCATCGGCGTGTACTTTGTGCGTTCTTTGGAACGGCAATACATCAACAACTTCTCGCAGTCACTTGTCGACCGGGCGAACCTACTGAGCTATAACATCAGTGAGGGGACTGCCGCGAACGAGAGTGACTTGACCACGGACCAGCAGTTGAACCAGTTACTGGATCAGCTGCTGTCTGAATTTACAGAGAGCACGACGCTAGCTGACGACATTCGAGAAGTCCAAATCATCGACACGAACAGTGTCGTCCGGGCAACCTCGAACCAAAATAATCAAAGTCTCGTCGGACAACGGACCGCGAGCACGTTCATTCAAAAGTCATTCGCGACAGGCGGGGCGCAAGAGACGCTCGTCTATGAAGATTCAAATGACCGAATGCGCGTCGTTGCCGTTCCGATCAAGTCGGAAGTGGACGGTACGACGACCGGGATGATCTATATCGAGGCATCGATGAAGTCCATCTACAACCAGATGGAACAAGTGACACGTATCCTCGCAACAGGGACGTTGATCGCACTCATCATCACCTCGTTCCTCGGAATTCTCTTATCGCGCACCATCACGCGACCGATTGCCGATATGCGGAGGCAGGCCGTCGAGATGCGGAAAGGGAACTTCTCACGAAAAGTTAAAGTGTATTCGGATGACGAGGTCGGTCAACTCGCTTACGCATTCAATGAATTGACGGACGAGTTGATGGAGGCGAACGCGACGACGGAAGCCGAACGACGCCGCTTGACGAGTGTCCTCGAGAACATGTCCGACGGTGTGGTCGCGACCGACCGCTCGCTACGGGTCATCTTGATGAACGACCAGGCGCGCGACATGATTGGGGTCGATGAAGAAGAGGCGATGGGGACGAATCTACAAAATCTCCTCGCATTCGAAGAGGAAATCATCATTCCGGAAGACGGCACGATGCCGACAAAACTGATTGACCTCAGTACGGACGAAGAATTGTTCCTCGTTCGTGCCTATTTCTCACCGATTCAAAAACATAGTGGACCAATCACAGGTCTCATCGTCGTCTTGCATGACGTCACGGAACAAGAACAGGTCGAACAGGACCGCCGTGAATTCGTTGCGAACGTCAGTCATGAATTGCGGACGCCGCTCACGACGATGCGTAGTTACTTGGAGGTTCTTGCAGAAGGTGCTTATCAGGATGAGGAATTGGCCCCACGTTTCTTAGAGACGACGCAAAACGAGACGGAGCGGATGATTCGCCTCGTCAATGACTTGTTGCAGCTCTCGAAGATGGACAGTAAAGAATATAAGATGCAGAAGGTGAAGTTCGACTTCGTGCAGTTCTTTAACGATATCATCGACCGTCATGAGATGACGAAAGGGGATGCGATTCAATTCCGTCGCAAACTGATGAAGCGTCGCGTCTACGTGCATGCCGATCAAGATAAGATGACTCAAGTCATCGACAACATCATCACGAACGCCATCAAGTTCTCACCAGAAGGTGGGACGATTACGTTCCGGACGATGCTTCGGGCGAAACGCCTCGTCATCGGCATCAAAGACGAAGGGGTCGGGATTCCGAAGTCGAACTTAAAGAAAATTTTCGAACGTTTCTATCGTGTCGATAAGGCGCGGGCGCGTAACATCGGTGGTACAGGACTCGGTCTATCGATTGCCAAGGAAGTTGTATCTGCTCACGGTGGCGACATCTGGGCAGAGAGTGAATTTGGAAGAGGTACAACGATTTACTTCACGATCCCGTTCGATACGATTGTGGAGGTGAATGATTGATGAAACGGTTTACGATTGCAAAGCCGGAACTGTGGAAGTCGTTCATTTTGCTCACGTTAATCGTCACGTCGATTGTTCAAACCATCATCTTGTGGGACTACCATCCCACGTATCAGGCCGTCCAATCTGAAACGCAACTCACGACGGTGGACGAGTCATTGCAGCGTCGAGCGGACCAGGTCATCATTCCCGTTCAAGCGGTCGTGCATGACAACAATGCTGTGTTCGCTTCAAAGAATACACCGAAGCAACTGATGCGTGTCATTCGGGATTCGTTTGAAGCGAGTGAGTTCAAGCCGCTCGCTGTGAAAAACGTCCCGAGTTTCTATACGGATATCAACGAGGGACTGGAGTTGATCTTACCGGAGGCCTACTATGCGGACACGCTCAGCTATATGCTTCCGGGAACGTATAGTCTGTCTGGGAAGATTCCACAGCGAATCCTCATCTATATGGATGACAGTGCGTTCAACATTCGTGCCATCATGAGCGACCAGTCCATTTGGGAAGGGAAGTTGACGAAAGTCGGAAACGGCGATGTGAACAGTCTTTTCTTAAAAAACTCGAGTCGAACGATGAAGCGCGTGACGTATACGGATGAACGCGTGAATTATATCCCGGTCGTCGGACCTGAGATGAATGAGTTGTTCGCGTATGACGTGTCGTCGATTCAAATCGACACTCGTCTCGACTGGATGCGAGATACGTTCTTCCCAGGTGACCCGAACGTTCAAGAAGTCGACCCGGCAAGCTCGGTCGGGGCGTTGACGAATGGTGTCAGTGTGGCGGAATATGATGCGAAACTGAACGCCAGTCGCTATCGAAACCTGTCTCGGAATAGCACCGAGCGTGATACAGCAATCGGGTTAGATTCCATTGTGGAATTCGTGAACTTCCACGGGGGATGGGTCGATGAAGCGTCTGAGAATCAAGGGCTGTCCCTTCGATTCGATGCCATCACACCGGCCAATAAAGGATTTGAAACGACCGTGTTCCGTTTTCACGTGAAAGGGTATCCCGTCTTCAGTCAGCGTGAGGCGTTTATCAACAACGATGCCATCGACTTATCCACATTACGTGTGGAAAACGACGGAGCACAGGTCCGATCGATCACCCGTAACCACTTGGAAATCGATCGCCTAATCACAGTCGGCACGACACAGTTGGCTGATGCGGATGAGGTACTCGGTACGCTCATCAACTCCGGACGATTTGAGAACGTGACCGAGATTCGAATCGGTTATGAGATCGAATATAACGAGGACACAAGCCGCTATGTGACGTTTTCACCGAACTGGTTCGTGCGTGAGGCGGGCCGTTGGGTCCCATACAATCAAGGAGACGATTGGACAGAAAGGATGATGTATCGTGGATTGGAGTAAAGCGAAATCGATTTTAATCTTCGCCTTCCTCGCCTTGAACATCTATCTGTTGTTTCAATTGCTGACGGAAACATGGGCGACCGAAGTCGTGACGAATGACAACACCTCGATCACGCAGATTTTAGACCAGCGGAACGTCGATCCGGCAAAATTGCCACGGATGGGTCGAGATATCGGCTATTTGACGGGTTCGTCTGAAGAGATGTCAGCTGCGATGATCACGAAAAATCGGGAGGCGCAGCTCGCGACGACGCTCGACAACATGCAACTCGAAGTCGAGTTGAAACAACCCGTGCCGCTCGATGCGAAGGATTTGCGGACGACCGCTTCGACGTTTGTGGCGGAATATGTTCCGTTTGGAAACGAGTACGCCTACTGGCGCTACGATGAAAAAACGAGACAGGTTGCTTTCGTACAAACATTCGAGGACAACAAGATTTTTTCAGCACCTGAAGTCGAGGGTGGCACGGAAATGTACATCGGTCCGTCCCTCATCCTCATTCAGTTGAACGAGTCGTTCGAAGTGACGGATTATAAACAGCGTCATTTAAAAGACCTCTCCTCAAAAACGCAAGATGACCTCGTGTTGACGGCCAGTGAAGCCATCTCACAACTCGCGTCTCGGAAGTACTTCCAACCGAACCAGGAGATGCGAGCCATCAATACCGGGTTTTACAGTTTACCGCTCGACAGCTCTGGCAGTTTGATTATCATGCCACCGCTTTGGTCGATCGGAATTGATGATCAGGTCTACTTCGTCAATGCAATCGATGGAACAGTCGAGCACGTGGAGTTTGAAACGAAAGAATGAAAGGAGTGATTGCGTGACTTTACAGTATAGTGTGTTAGCGAGCGGGTCGACCGGAAACGCCCTCTATATCGAGACGGAACGGACGAAGCTGCTCGTCGATGCCGGGTTGACCGGAAAAGCGATGCAACAGCGCATCGAAGCCATCGGTCGATCGTTTGACGGAATCGACGCACTGCTCGTCACCCATGAGCACTCCGACCATATTAAAGGTGTCGGGATATTAGCACGTAAGTATAATTTACCGATTTATGCGAATGCGAAGACATGGGCGGCGATGGAATCACTGATTGGAAAGATTGATCCTGCCTTGAAGTTTCAAATCGAAGTCGGAGATGTGAAACAGTTCGGGGATATTGAAATCGAGACGTTCAACGTGAGCCATGATGCGGCAGACCCGATGTTTTATCAGTTTGCCCATGACGGGAAACGATTAGCCCATATCACCGACACGGGTTATGTCTCGGACCGGATGAAAGGAATCATCCGTGGAGCGGACGACTTCATCTTTGAGTCGAACCATGACGTCTCGATGTTGCAGATGGGGCGTTATCCATGGAGTGTCAAACGACGGATCCTCGGCGACTATGGCCACGTCTCGAACGAGGATGCAGCCATCGCGATGAGTGAGGTCATCGGTGACCGCACGAAACGGATCTATTTGGCCCATTTAAGTAAAGACAACAACATGAAAGAGCTCGCACAGATGAGCGTCTCACAAACACTCGGCATGCGAGACGTCGACTTAGGTCGAATCAAATTGTGCGACACGGACCCGACAATCCCCACTTCACTCGTTTCTTTATAAGGAAACTTGGGAAAAGACAGTTATCACACTGTCTTGAAGGGGGGACGCGTCGTGAACGAAGAGAGACACCATGAGTATGAACCTCAAGACGTCGAACCTGAAGTACACGAAGCAACAGAAGAGAAATCGACGTATCCGTCTCGGAGCGAATGGCGACCGAAGCAAGAGGAGCACGTACGCCATAAGCCGAGACCAAATATAAAACCGTTGTTACTCGGAGGGGTTGGCGGATTCTTAGGAGCGGCTTTGTTTTTTGTCATCGTGATGCTCTGGGATTCGCCGACCTCTCGTTTTGTGACGAATGAACTGACGCGGACCGAACAGGCCGTCACCGTCACCGAATCGGACGTCACGACCGCTGTCCTTGGGGCGAAGACGTCCGTCGTCAGCATCACCAATATCCAGCGTGCGTTCACCTCGGACTCGCAATGGGAGGCTGGTGCCGGATCCGGTGTCATCTATAAAGTAGAAGGAAACACGGCCTATATCGTCACGAACTTCCATGTCATCGAAGAAGCAGACGAGGTCAACATCGCCTTTTCCGATGGTCAAATCGCATCGGCAACCATTTTAGGCGAAGACCCGCTCAACGACTTGGCTGTCGCTGAGGTCGAGTTACCAAAAAACATCGATGTGGAGCCGATTGTTCTCGGTGACTCCACCGTTCTCCAAGCTGGCGAGACCGTCATGGCCATCGGAAATCCGCTTGGTGTCTTCTCAAACTCGGTTACGCGTGGTATCGTCAGTGGTGTCGAGCGGACGGTGCCGGTCGATACGAACAGCGACGGCTTGATGGATTATAACGCGGAAGTCATTCAGACGGATGCGGCCATCAACCCGGGGAATTCGGGTGGTGCGCTCATCAACATTCGTGGAGAGCTCGTCGGAATCAATTCGATGAAAATCGCCGAGGCGAGCGTAGAAGGGGTTGGATTCTCCATTCCCGTCAACGTGGCGCTACCGGTCATTGACATGTTAGAACGCGACGGCAAGGTGACGCGGGCACAGCTCGGTGTCACGATTCAGGAAGTCATCGCTGTACCCGGAAACGTCCGAGAAGAGTATGGAATCTCCTTCGACCAGGAAGACGGTGTCTTCGTCGAAGAAGTGACACCGGGTAGTCCGGCTGAAGAAGCGGGACTACGTGTTGGAGATGTCATCACGAAAATCGGAGACCGGGAGATCAAACGATACGTCGATTTACGCGATGCGTTATATCGGGACGCGACGGTCGGTGATACAATCTCCATTGAGTATTTACGTCGCGGAGAAGCAAGCGAAACCGAGGCGACATTAACTGAAGCAACATAAAGAAGCGGCGACGCTTCTTTTTTAAGGAGGAAAAACTGTGGAAAAAAAAGTATGCAAGGAACATGTTGAAATCGCTTTAGACATCATTGTGGATGAAACAGGTGAATACCCGTTGCTAGAGGAATTATCCACAAGTGAACACGTGACATGTGAGTTCTGTGAAGCCGATGCAACATATATTGTGTCAAGCAAAAACTAATTATCAACATGTGGATTTGTGGATAACTCTGTGGATAACCCTATGGATAACTCCAAAAAAACTGTGGAAAAAGGAAGAATTGGATGAATATTTCAATTATCACGGTCGGCAAACTGAAAGAAAAATATTTAAAACAAGGAATTGCCGAGTATACAAAGCGGCTGTCTGCCTACGCAAAAGTGCAGGAAATCGAGGTCTCAGACGAAAAAGCACCCGAGCATTTGAGTGAGGCAGATATGTTACTAGTAAAACAAAAGGAAGGCGAACGTATTTTGGCGAAGATATCCCCAGATACGCACGTCATCGCCTTGGCGATTCAAGGAAAGCAGCGGACGAGTGAAGAGTTCGCCCGTGAACTCGATCAACTCGCGACGTATGGAAAGAGTAAAATCGCCTTCGTTATCGGAGGATCGCTCGGTTTGTCGGACGATGTGATGAAGCGAGCCGATGATACGATTTCGTTCTCGAAGATGACGTTCCCCCACCAACTCATGAAGCTCGTGTTGTGTGAACAGATATATCGGGCATATCGGATCAATCGGAATGAGCCGTATCACAAATAAACGTTATTTCTGAGGTATAGATATTAACGAACTCTCTTCTCTTTGTTATTTACGTGAAGCAAATGAATTTGACAAAAGCGAAGAACGTGACTATTCATGAAAATCATCTAAGTTGGACCTCAAATTTATGTTGCTACTGGCTATTAATACAAAATTTGAGGTCATGGATGATATACGAATCACAAAAGTTTGGTTGTGCACTGTAGATTACACTGAAATACGCTTCGCTACTCTATCTAAAAATCTTTTTCTTCGATGATCTTTCCCACTACTCGTAAACGGACTATTCAACCATTTCACATTTTTAAGTCCAATCCCTTTGAATGTTCTACGAATAAGAGTTCCTTCAATGGGATTCCCGGCCAAAAATTTTAAATACCACGTTGGCACTTCCGAAGTAGAAATGACAGTAGTTTTTTTAATATGAGTAAGTAATCCTTTCAATCCAGTAGATTCCTCTACATAGGCAAAATTTTTTAACATGACCTTGTCAAGAAACCCTTTCAAAATAGCTGGAACATCAAACCACCAAACAGGGAAGATAAAAACTAATTCATCACTGTCGCTTAGCATCTCCTGATATTGATTCACTAAGGGATCTCGGGATTGACCTTGCGAATAAAGAGATAAGTCAGATTCACTTAAGACAGGATTAAATTGATCCTTATTTAAATCAATGATTTGGTAATCTTTTTTCCGACGGACTAACTGTTCAATTGTTGTATCCATAATAGATTTATTGAAACTACCATGCCATGGATGAGCAAGAATGATTGTTGTTTTCATAGGTAACCCTCCTACTATTTTTAGAATTTAAATAACCTTTAATTTGAGCATATGCTTTTATTTGAACAATTGCTCAAATAATATATCTGCAATATAATGTTAGTGTAGACGCTAGGTCAATAAGTAGAGAGGTATTTATACAAATCCCTCATTTTGTACAAATTAAGGAGTACTTATGCTAAAGCAACAACCTATAAATATGAATTCTAAGAGATCAATCAATCTTTTAGTGAATACTATGTTGGAATTAATACATCGAACGAATTTTACGAATATCACCATATCAGAACTTACTAAAACTGCGGGATTGGCGCGAAATACATTTTATGCTCACTTTGATACGAAAGAAGATGTACTAACCTATCATATGTATCATATATTTCGACAGAGGATTCAACTTGCCTCAACAGAAGCGAAACAGGAGCAACTTGATTTCGATACGTTGTATTTTGAAATATGGAGTGACAACATCGAGTTTTTAAATCTCTTAAAAGAAAATGATTTACTTCCGATTTTAAATCGCTTTGAGGAACATTTCGATTTACTTTGTACAGATTTTCAAATTTATGAGAATTGCAATGTATCTGAAAAAGCAGAAGTATATGCGAATGCGGTATACGCGGATTCATTAGCAAGTATTGTGAAAAGGTGGATGAAGACCGGCATGAAAGAAACTCCACAAGAGTTAAGTAATATTTTTAAAGAGTTTATACGATGAACATTGTTTACGAAATTTGCTCGGACTCTAAGCATGATTACGGAACTAAAAAAGCAATTGGCGACGAATAATACTAAATGGTGAGTAGGTGGGTCTAAAAACCATCTACTTTTTTATTTGAAAAACTAATTTAATTGAATAAAAATTAAATTTATAGAATTAAAGTAGGTATAATATGTATATGAAGGGTTCATTACATAATTTTAGAAGGCACTTGAATACATAAAAAGGAGATTGATTATGAAAAGAATGATTGGGAGAGTCTCATTCGTTTTACTCACACTCGTCTTGATTGGTGTCATTGCGATTGTAGTGATCAAGCCAGGTGTATTTTCAACTAATCAACAGGCTGATGTATCGCTCGTCAAAGATCGACTCGTCGAATTGACGGAGTTGACAACGTTAAAGTATGAATACAGCAACGTCATTGTCAGTCGAAACACGACATCCGTATCGTTGATCGGATTAAAAGATGTCAAACTAGCGGAAGCAATCAAGCTGATTGAATACTCAGGATACCTCAAGGCGGGTACGGACCTCTCTAACATGGAGGTCTCTTACAATGACACGACTGAGAAATTGACTGTCACTGTACCTCACTCAACCATTTTAGACAACGTAGCGAATACGGATGATGCTGTAGTGACAGATGTAAAAGGGACACTTTTTTCTGACTACCCCTCGCAATTGATTTTTGATGAAATCAATAAAGAGAAGGCAAAAATGGAAAAGACTAAGATTGACCAGGGCTTGCTGACAGAGGCGGATAAACGCATTGAAGCGTTCTTGACAGAGTTTTTAAAGAATAGCGGTTATGAAACTGTAGCAATCGAATTCAAATAATCGTTATATCATGATGACGCGATAGGTTGAGAAGATGGTGCCAGAAGTGTACGAGGCAGAACCACTCGATTTATAACTCGAATATGTTTTATCATCTCCTGAGATCGCATCGTAACGATGTGGTCTTTTTCATGCATAAAATCGCTCAACTCCAAGCTTTTCCTCCTATGAAGAATTGAGGATTTCGAAAAATTGTGATAGAATCACAAGGCAAATGATTATCATTATCAGTCAATAAGAATAGATGGAATCGAACAGTTGAGTGAATGTGAAAGGATGAATACAATGAGCACGCTTGAAGCATATAATATGGCATTTCGAAATGGATTGGAACTAGAGGACGATGTGGTCCTTGAAGAGATGAAGCTCGGGGAATCAACGGAGTGGGATTCGATTGGACATATGACCCTCATCGCTGAAATCGAGGATGCGTTTGACGTGTATATCGACTCGGATGAAATGACGGAGTTCCATTCGTATCAGTCTGGTATCGCGTTGTTGCAACGTCTCGGTGTGGACATCCAGTCATGACGCTTTTTCAAACACTCGAGCAGTACACGAATCGTGAGGCGGTCTATGCGGACCGCTCTTATTCATATAAAGAGATGTTAGAGGTCGGGGACTCGATTTGTCAAGAAGTCGGCGAACGGTCGCTCGTCTTCTGTCTATGTGCCAACCGGGTCGAGTCGCTCTTCGGGTATGTCGGTTTCCTTCGGGGACGCGTCGTACCCGTTTTGTTGGACGCGGATATCCCAGCCGAGCAATTACAGAAGTTGATGGAACGGTATCAACCGACGCACGTCTGGGCTCCTGAGACGAGGGAGGATTTGGCGAACTCGTTGGATGCCTTCTATGGCTATGGTGGCTACGCCTTATTTGAAACCGAAACATCGGTTCGCCACCAACTTCATGAGGAGCTGGCCCTTTTGTTGACGACATCAGGTAGTACCGGAAGTCCGAAATTTGTTCGTCTTACTTATAAGAACCTATCAGCAAACGCCACATCGATCATCGACTATCTCGACATCGATCAGACGGATAAACCAATCACGACTCTGCCGATGAACTATTCGTATGGACTCTCCATCATCAACAGTCATCTGTTAAAAGGAGCGACCCTCATCCTGACAGACCGCTCGATCGTTCAAAAAGAGTTTTGGGAGCTGTGTCGTGCCGAGCAGGCGACGACGTTTGGTGGGGTACCGTTTCATTATGAGATGTTGAAACGATTGAAGTTTGAGACGTACGACCTCCTCAGTCTGAAGAAGTTGACGCAAGCCGGTGGCAAGTTAGATCCGAAGCTTGCGCAGCACTTCTCAACAGTATGTGAAGAGAAAGGGATTCAATTTTTCATCATGTACGGTCAGACGGAGGCGACGGCCCGGATGTCGTATTTACCGGATCGGATGCATGCGAAAAAAGCCGGTAGCATCGGAATTGCCATCCCTGGTGGAACGCTCACGTTGCGTGACGAAGCCGGAAATGACATCAAAGAGGCGAACGTGACAGGCGAGTTGGTATATCAAGGCGACAACGTGTCGTTTGGGTATGCGACCTCGTTAGCGGACCTTTCAAAAGGTGACGACAATCACGGTGTTTTACGAACAGGTGACATGGCGTATCGCGACGAGGATGGATATTTCTTCATCGTCGGCCGAATCAAGCGCATGATCAAACTGTATGGCAGTCGAATCAGCTTAGACGAAGTCGAGGCGCTCCTTCGAGAGCATGGACATGATTGCGTCTGTGCCGGAGAAGACGACCAATTATACGTGTATACGTTACAGGATGACGTCGCACGCATTCAAAAAATCATCAAAGAACAAATCAAGGTGAAAGGTGTTCGGGTGATGCAGATTGACGAGATTCCACGTAATTCGTTCGGAAAGATTCGTTATGCCGCATTGCCGAAGCGAGAACTTGTGACCACCTGATCGTCAGGAATCGGTACATCGTCAAGTTTCATAACATCAGGTGGTAAATATGACTTTTATTTCGATTGAATTTCTCTTATTTTTAACATTCATCGTTGGAACCTATTACGTGGTTCCACATCGATATCGGTGGGTGCTCCTTTTGTTGGCGAGCTATGTCTTTTACGCCACGTTGAGCGTTCAATTCATCCCGCTCCTGCTGATCAGTACTGCCTTTACGTACGTCATCGGGATTTTGATCGAGAAGCAAGAGAGGAAAGAACAGAAAAAACGGCTCATGTGGGTCGGTGTCTCGGTGCTCGTCTTCTTCCTCGGCTGGTTCAAATATTTTAATTTCGTCAATGATTCGCTCCGTTCGTTCGCCGCATGGAGCGGATTTGATTATGACGTCCCGTATAGAGAAATCGTCTTACCGTTGGCGATTTCCTTTTATACGTTCCAGGCCATCAGTTACGTGGTGGACGTCTCGCGCGGGAAGCAAAAAGCGGAGCGTCATTATGGCTATTTCTCGGTCTATTTTGCCTTCTTCCCGCAACTTGTGGCGGGTCCGATCGAGCGGGCGAAAAAACTGTTGCCGCAGTTGAAGACGGAGCAACATCTCGACTATGACAACATCAGCTACGGCATCCAGCGCATCATTTGGGGTTTCTTCAAGAAGACATTGATTGCCGATCGGTTGGCCCCGATTGTTGCAAGTGTGTTCAATAGCCCGGACCCGACCGGTTCGGAGATTGTGCTCGCGACGATGTTGTTCTCGATTCAATTGTTCGCGGACTTCTCGGCATGCAGTGACATCGCCATCGGCTGTGCACGCTTACTCGGGATTCGCTTATCGGAAAACTTCAAGCAGCCGCACTTCGCCGTATCAATCGCCGACTTCTGGAACCGCTGGCATATCACGCTTTCGATGTGGCTACGGGATTATATCTTCATGCCGCTCGCAAAAGGAAAGAAGAAGCGCGAACAGATTTATGGTGCCATCCTTGCAACGTTTTTAGTAAGTGGAATTTGGCACGGAGCCGCATGGAACTTCGTTTTATGGGGACTCATTCATGGAATCTATCGCGTGTTCGGTGACCATACGAAACAGCAGCGTGAAAAAATGGCGTCATGGGTCGGATTTGACCGTGTGCCGACACTGCATCGGTGGTGGAAAATCGCCATCACGTTCCAGCTCGTCTGCTTCTCACGGGTATTCTTTCAGTCGCACTCGATGGCAGAAGCGTTCTCGCATGCCAAACTATATGTGACACCGTCTTCGTGGGCACCGTCAGGCATGATGCAGGCGATTCAAATGTTCTCATTGCTCGATTTGATCATCTTCCTCGTCGTTTTTGTCGTCGTTCACTTGTTCCAACATATTGAACGGTCGAATGGATCGGCTTGGGACTGGATGGCGCGTCAGTCTGCGGTGACGAGCGTGGCCATCAACTTGTTCTTGATTGTCTCGGTGTTCTTGTTTGGCGTCTCGAGCCAAGGATTTGTATACGGTGGGTTCTAAGATGGATGGAAAGGAATTAGCATGAAGCGTTTAGGAATCAAAATAGGTGTCGTGTTACTCGTCATCATCGCAATCTTCATTCCCGTCAACGAGTTCGTGAAAGAGTCGTGGGAGTATAATAATAACCGAGCTGTCCTTGCCTTCAAGGAAGACCCTCACCCGGTCGACATCATCAATCTCGGGACGTCCCATGCGATGTACGGTTATTCATTCAAGTCGCTTGGATTGTCGCATTTGGATTTGGCGTTACCGAGTCAACCGATCGAATATGACTTGAAGATGTTGAAAGAATATGATGAACATCTGAAGCCAGGTGGGGTCGTGATTGTCTCGTTATCACAAATCACGTTCAGCAATTCGGACGTCGGTCGGAAAGAAAATTACTATCGCGTGTTGAAACGGGAAGACTTGGAGTCGGTCAGTTGGTTCAACTACTATACGCACGAACGCTTCCCTGCATTAAACAGTGGGAGTGCCTACGCTGCCATTTCCCGGGAAATCCGAGATTTTCGCTTTGATGTGCATAAGCCATGGGAGAATGGGGGGCTGAACTATTCCGAGCGTAAGTATGAGGAAGTCGCCGCTCAATACGAGAATGCCGTGAACAATCACAAGATTGAAGAGAATATGGCACATTTACAAGACATCATCGATTACTGCAAGAAGCAAGGCTATCGTGTCGTCTTAGCGATGGAGCCGGTCCATTCATCGTATCATGCGTATTTTGACGAAGCGATCATGGAACGTCTCGTGTTTCAGCACCTAGAGAAGCTGGATTTAGATGTTCCTTTCCTCAATTACATGGGGGATGAACGGTTCATTCACAAACAATCCTTCTTCCATAACCCGGACCATTTGAATGGGGACGGGCGAACGTTATTGTCTACGCTTGTTTATGAAGATTTGAAGCGGTTGGGGTATGTACAAGGAAAATAATCTGATCTTCATTCAAAAAACGATGCTCGCAAAAGTCCAAAATACCGCTAGCATAGATGTATATGTAATAAATACAGTCTTGCCTGACACTTGTTGCTTAGAGAAACGTTGGAATAATCGATTGGCAATCGTCTGACCGATGACGACAGATAGAAAGATAATCACCATTTCAGTGAATAGTGAAAAGTCGTTACGGAAAATAAACATCATTGCGACAAAGAGAATCATGGAACTGGCTAGCGTGATGAAGAAACGTTGTTTATTCAAGTGAATCTCTCCTTTCTCTCATTGATACGTGTATGCTGAAGAAAAGATTCAACGAAATGGGGGATGGTTCCAATCGAAACAATCTATTTAGCCGGAGGATGTCTATGGGGCGTCCAGGCATTCGTGAAGACGTTACCCGGCGTCCTCTCGACCGAAGCAGGTCGGGCAAATGGGACGACGGACACGTTGGATGGGGAATATGACGGATATGCGGAATGTGTCAAAACGACGTTCGATCCGGATGTGGTGACGGTCGAAAAATTGATGCACTATTTATTTGAAATCATCGACCCATACAGCATCAATCAACAAGGAATCGATGTCGGCGAGAAGTATCGGACGGGTGTCTACAGTGAGGAGTCACGACACTTGATGGAGGCGCAAGCGTTTATTGATCGACGACCGGATGCGGATCGAATTGCTGTTGAAGTGAAGCCGCTCACGAACTATGTGCGAAGTGCGGACGAACACCAGGACCGTCTGACGCGTTGTCCGGACGATTATTGTCATATCCCGAAAGACTTATTAACAAAATATCAGAACGTTTAATTATCAAAGGCGTCTCTTCTGAGATGCCTTTTTCATTTTTTTTCCAAATGAGTAAAGCCAAATGGACGAGTTTCATGTCTAATGAGTGTAAGGGAAAAAACGAAAAGGGGGGACGTTCGATGAAACGTCTCATTCAGAAAGCGCAACGAGGTAATGATCAAGCGTTCTTAAAGATCTTTCAGCATTACGAGGCCGACCTATATCGGATGGCCTACGTATACGTCAAAAATCCGGATGATGCGCTCGACGTCGTGCAAGAAGTCGCTTATCAAGCATTTAAAAAGATCGGGACGTTACGGGAACCACAATTTTTGAAGACGTGGTTGATGAAGATTGCCATCAACTGTGCGCTCGATGTCATGAAGAAGAGGCAAAATGTGATTCATTTGATACCGGAGTTTGAAGAGTCAATTGGAAGTATGGAAACGGATTACGCGATAACGATGACACTCGCTGACATGATGGATTCCCTTCATGAGGATGAGCGCAGCGTGGTCGTGTTGAAATATTATCAAGACTACACGTTTCAACAAATTTCAGATTTATTGGAATGGCCGATTGGGACGGTGAAGACAACTTTATATCGAGCTGTCGATAAATTGAGACGAGAATGGAAGGAGGTCGATTGCTATGGATCGTGAGATGAAGCGAGTGTTGGCAGACATCGAAATTCCGGGTGAGCTACGGGAGCGGGGGCGCCAAGGTGTGAAGCGAGCGAAACAAGAAATGCGCCGGGAACCAGGATTTATCCGTCGGCGGTTGATGACGGTCGGAATCGCAGCGGCACTACTCATCCCTACTGGTGCATTCGCTTATCAATCCCTCTTGGCGGATGAGTTATACGGTTCGTTTGACGAGATGAAAGTACATATCGTCAGTGCTACTTTAGAGAAATACTTGTTATTGGACGCCAAATTGAATCAAGCGAAAGGAGTATTGGGTGAGGCAGAATATAAAGAGTTCGAGCGAGGTCTGAGCAACTTCACGGATACGCGAATCGCTTATGGAAATACGAACGGAAATGTCGATTATGAAGCGATTCCGAAGGCGGAACGAGCGGAAGTGAAGCAGGCACTTGCTGATCTTCAGCCATACTTCGATCAATTGAACGATCAGCCTGCTGCACGTGATGTGTTGACTGCTGAAGAATATGACGCATATATCGAAGCGCTTATGCGAGAAGAATCGATTCGAGTACGTGCTGGGGAGTATGTCGAAGACATGCCGGATGAGTTGCGACAGTCTTATGAAGAGGCACTCGCGATTATTCGAGAGGTCAATCGGAAGCAACAACAAAACTAGTCATGGTTCATAAGGATGGGAAAATATGTTATCTTCATCATGTTCTAATTCAGAAAATGAAAAAGAGGTACAAACATGTTCACATTCGGAATCATTGGTGGTGCAAGTCTTCTTTTAGTGGCGTTCGTCTTCGGCGTGACATATCTTGTCATCCGATCCATTGTAAAAATGATGAAAAAGTAAAAGAAGGAGGTGGTCACTCAAATCGAGTGATCAACTCCTTCTTTTTACGTCCGTTCGAGAACATTCACGAGCATCTGATGGATGACAGTATGATCGTTCGGGTCATGAAGCTGATAGGGACTGCCGGGGAGCGTATATACATCTTTCGCTCCGACGTACGTGATGTGGAGTGTCAAGGAACCATCTTCCTGACACGCCGTCGTCAGTTCCAACTCACCACTGATGACACCGACTTCTTCCGTCATGACACCGTGGGTTGCCTTAAAGATCGAAGTGATTTCGTTCATTCGAAGACTCCTTTTCTAACTCAGTAACTGCAAGCATTGATGGCTGTCGTGAGTGCTGACTTCTCTGCTGATTGAAGGCTCAAGCCCCAACGACTCTTCGTTTCGACCCACATCTTCGCATACGCACAGCGAGCGCCGGTGCGAGGGGGTTGCCATGTCGACGGATCTTGGTCTCCTTTTGAGCGGTTCGATGAAGCGGACACCGCAATCAATTGAGGACCGTTCAAGTCGTTCGCAAAGCTTTGACGTTTTGTCGTCGTCCAGCTGCTTGCGCCAGAGCGCCATGCTTCAGCGAGCGGAACGACGTGGTCGATATCAATGTCAGAGGCTGAGGTGAACGTGATTCCGTCATAGTAACTGTACCATGAGCCAGTCGCAACCGGACATTCGTCAACGACCGAGTCAGCATCTCGTTTCAAGACGATGTGACGCGTGTTACAACCGCTTCCTTGACTCGACCAGTGCGGGAAGAGGTCACGACTATACCCCGTCATCGACCCTTCATTTTTGACAGTGAGGGCATTCAGTTTCGTGAGCGCGTCCGCTTTCGATGGGATGTTCGGTGGGAAAGCAGAGACTGGTGTAGCGTCAAACGATGCGGAAATCCAGACGAGCAAGGCGACAAGTGCGACAGACATAAGTTTCTTCAACATATAAAGCCTCCTACTATGTATTTGGAATGAACACTTGTCGAGCAAGTGGGCAACCTTTCATCAAACAACTAGTGAGACAAACATCACGCGATAAATTCAACTTGATCATACACAGGACGATTTTGAAAAAGTGTGAAAATCTGCAAAATGATTAGAAAGACTATCGCAAATCCTTCTCTAGCATTAATGGACAATCCGGTGTTATTTCTTTGGAACTAGTGAGCGATCAGGACTGGTATAATGGGTGACATGGATGGAGAGAAAAGAAGAGGTGGATGGAATGAACAAGAAAGAGATTGCGGCGATTCGCCGACAGTTTAAAGTAAATGCGACAAAGCTAAAGATTGCTGACTTATATACGATTTACATCCGACAGGAAACGAATGAGATTTATTACGAAGAGTTGCGTCCGTTCCCGTTCTTAGAAGAAGAGCAGCAGGAGCTGTTTTTGACGAACTTCAAAAAAGTGCTCGGTGGAAAACTTGATGAAAAACTGTTCGAAGTGAAGTTCCAATATCCTGAGGAAGGTCAAGTCGACCATACGCAAGGCTTGCTGTATGAAGGACTTCGTACGGAAGAGACCGACGTCTGGACGGACTATATGCAACGCATCGCGTTGAAGATGGTGAAAGACACGCCGTTTGAGAAGGATATGGTCGTGACGTTCATCCGGGGGAATTATAATAAGCCGACGAACCGGTACTCGGAAGAGTCTGAGATTCACGCGAACGATGAGGTGTATACGACGAAGTTCATCCTCGGCAGCATCAGCCCGACAGAGCTTCCGAAAAAATCACTCGTCTTTGACTTCGTCGAGCGGGAGTTCAAAGCCAGCTTGATTGTGAATCCGATCATCAAACTCGAGGCGCCGATCGGCGGATTCTTATTCCCGTGCTTCACGGACAACGCGGCCGATGTGAACCATGTGCTTTATTCGGCACACAAAGCGCATCAACCGGATATGACGTTCATTGAGAACGTGTTGAACGGTTCGGAGATTGTCACGGCAGTGGAAGAGAAGGCGGTCTTCGAAGAAGTGGTCAAAGCGGTCATCGGAGAAGAAGTCAATTCCCGGACTCTCGCGACCGTTTATGATGAGATCAATCAAATCATTGTCGCCGAAGAAGAGAACGAACAGGAAGAAGAGAGAGTAGCGATGCTCGACTCCCGTGCCGTCGAGGTCGTCTTACGGGCGAGTGGTGTGGAAGATGTGACGACGGAGAAAGTCGAGCAGGCGTTCAAGCAAGTCGTCGACGATACGAAATATGAGATGAAAGCGACGAGTGTCGTTCCGAAGTATACGTCAAAATCAATCAAGATTAATACAAAGGTCGCAAATATCTCGGTCAGTCCGCAAGACTTGAAATACGTGAAGCAGGTGAACTATAAAGGGAAACCGTGCTTGTTGATTGAAGTGGAAGAGGAGACGGAGATTGAAGGGTTCAAACTCATCTCGGAAGAGTCGTTAGACTAACTGTGGGAAAATTGTTGCATCCGTTCGAGTCGATGAGAAGAATCATGTGTCTATTTCGGGATACACAGGGGATGTTCAAGATTTTCGATTCCAGCAATGAATCCAAGACACAACTCTTGGGCTCTTTTTTGACAATCGATGTGACTTTAGCAGTGGAAGGAGGGAAAGCCCTGTACATAGCCTAAGCACCGTCGGGGATATGGTACGACCGGAGAGGATGTAGGTGATTATTTTCTAACATCCTTTACATAGATGAAGCTCAACTTACTATTCTCGGAAGGTATAAAAACCCTCTAATGTAATGAGTAACAAATAATTATAGTATTAAAAATGACTCAGTAATAATACCGGAGTCATTTTTTGAATTTATTGATCAGAATTTTTATTGGTACGCAGTGTCGATGTATTCATCTTTTCTTATGGCCTTGGCATAATAAGTTACTCTTCCAGTAGGTGTGCCATAATGATATTCGGTCGATTTAATATGTTGGAATGTAAAATCTCCTCGCACTCCTAACTTACTGTATCTACGAGCGTCTGCAGGGAAGGTAGACGATACTGAAACCGAATGAGTGAATCCGGTACTTAAAGTGAACTCTTTATATTTGTAACTACCGTTCACTGAGTAGGTTTTATTTGTAGTTAATACATGCGAGCTAACTTTTCTCCATTCAGGTGTTCCGCTATGATAACCAATCCATAGCTTTGAAGCATTCTTAGTGCTTATAACTTCAGGTTTCGTAATATATCCTCCAGTACTAAATGTTTGGTAGTTGCTAGGCGGTGAATATGATTCGTAATCTTCTTTCGATTGGAAAAACAGAATTTCTCCATTGTCTAACACTTTACTATAAGGATACTCAGATAATTCTGGGGAGATATTTTGTATAACGTCATTGAGATCTACAGTATCTATCTTTTCTGCGTTAGCAAAATCTACATTCGCTCCCCAAAACAAAAAAACGATAAAAGTCATGATAAATGTTTTTTTCATATTACCTCTCCTTGTTAATTTTTAGAGTATTTCGTGTGCGCTTCCACACTTATATGGTAATATAAGGTAGTGAGATATCAACTGAAAGGTGGATAATTATGAAAAATTTGTCATCTGTGATTTTGCTATGTTCCTCTTTATGGATGGGTATTTATTTATATGGAGAATATGCTGTTAGTTCTGTCAAATTTGATATTTCTTTAGTAACATTTCCGGTAGCGCTTTTTATATTGTCTATCGTATTCTTTTTATCTCCTAAAGAAGGTTTTCAATCTAAAGAACATAAATTGAATGATTAATTAAGAATTCAGAAAAAACTCAATCATCTATAGAAAAACAAGGGAAAAGAGCATAAGGATAAACTGCTATCACTTTCTGTGATAGACCAGGCAGGACCTAGGGGGTTCCGTGATATCGTCAAAACTCCGGAAACGGCACGAAATATACCGCTTTTTTTATTCGTCTTTCGCAACGTACTTAATAGGAAGGGGGGAAATTACTCTCCCCCTTTTTATTGGTTTTTACATATCAGAGTTCTGCATTCGCTCTTAAAACGAGTAGGTCCATCTAGCCGATGCAACAAAGTAGATCGGTCACCAATGCGGTTCCATAATGTGAGTGAGGAAGGTTGAATTCGAACTTTGATACAGGTATGATGCAGGTGAAAACGTTTTCTAAAAGCCATATTTTTTTAGTGTTTATCGAAAGCGCTTTCGGAATTTGTGAAACAACAAAAAACCTCAAAGACGAATATCATCTTTGAGGCTAGATTTGTATTACTTACGCGCTTTGCTTACTTTGAGTTTCTTCCCTTTGACCGGTGTCGTCTCCATCGCTTGAAGGACGATCGAACCTTTTCCGTTCAGGATATCGACGTAAGTCATTTGATCATTGATTGTGATGATTCCGATGTCATCAGCAGATACGCCAGGAATTTTGGCGATCGTTCCGACGAAGTCGACGGCGCGAAGTTTTTTCTTCTTCCCGCCACTGAAGTGAAGCTTCATGATGTCTTGATTGATACGAGCCGTCTTGTTGTTTCGAACGACGCGTCGTCCGCTCAACTTCTGCTCGAAGGCATCTTGGTTAGCCGCGACTTCCGCTTCTGTCGGCGCATCGATCATCGGAATCTCGAATTGAACGTATGATTCAATCGCGTTGATGAGACGTTCTTCCTGACGGGTCATGAGCGTGATTGCCGTTCCTTGTTTGCCGGCACGTCCGGTACGACCTGTACGGTGCACGTAACTTTCTTTTTCGACAGGAACGTCATAGTTGATGACGAGTTCGACGTTGTCGACATCGATTCCACGTGCTGCGACGTCTGTCGCGACGAGGTAGCGGAAGTTACCCATCTTGAAGCCGTTCATGACGGCGAAACGGTCCTCTTGCTCGAGTCCGCCGTGGAGGCGCTCAGCCGAGTAACCGGCTTTGTCGAGCTCGGCGTACACCGTATCGACGTTCTCCTTCGTCCGACAGAAAATCATACAGCTGTCCGGGTTCTCGACGACCGTGATGTCTTGAAGCACAGCCAGTTTCTCATTCCGGTGAACCGGGAGGAGGCGGTGCTCGATTGTCGAAGCGGTCATGCCGGTCGATTCGATCGCGACACGTGCCGGAGCATTCATATGCTTCTGGCAGAGACGTTCGATATCTTGTGGGAATGTCGCTGAGAAGACCATCGTGACGCGGTCTTTCGGCAACTGTTGAAGAATCTTCTCGACGTCAGCGAGGAAGCCGCGGTTGAGCATCTCGTCCGCTTCATCGATGATCAAGTATTCGACGCAGTCGAGTGAGAGGGTCTCACGCTCGATATGGTCCATGACGCGACCTGGCGTACCAACGACGATATGTGTCTTTTGCTTCAACTCTTCACGCTGTTTCGAGAACGGTTCTTTCCCGTAGACGGCAGTCGCTTTGATTCGTTTGAAACGTCCGATGTTCGTCATGTCTTCCCGTACTTGAACGGCGAGTTCGCGTGTCGGTGTCAAGACGAGCACTTGTGGTTTGTTTTCGGCCCAGTCGATGAGCTCGATGACCGGAATTCCGAAAGCAGCTGTCTTTCCGCTTCCGGTCTGTGCTTTGACGATTAAGTCTTCACGCTTGAGCGCACGCGGGATGACCTGCTGTTGTACCTCAGTCGGTGATTCGTATTTCATAATGCCTAGCGCGCGCGTAATCTCGTCGCTCAGGCGATAATCAGTAAATTGTTGTTTGTTCATGGGTAACCTCATTCTTTCGTGAAAACTTCTGCTTCAGAAAATTTCAATGTCTATTTGCAATACAGTCCATTATAGACCGAAAGGCATTAGGAAAGCCAATTTCATATAAAAATAAGTACTGGTGAAAGGGGTCTACATATTGAAACACAGTTATGAAAATCTCATGGATTATTTGAATCAGCATCAGCAACTTACGAGAACAAACCACCTCGAAACCGTCATCAAACCCATACCGGATGCAGACCGTACCGGCGATCTTGACCCACGTGTCTTTGCGACGTTGACCGCAAATCATTCTTCGCACGATGAACCGGATACAACATTTGACCTCGAGGTGGCACGCGCCAGCATGGGGTGGCCGAACCGGGATCAGACGACGACTGATATCAAAACCGAGTATCTCATGATTCCTAGTGAGGACGGTGACATCCCGGTTCGTCTGTATCGTCCGCATCATACTGAAGCCATCCCAGCCATTCTCTTCTTCCATGGTGGCGGCTTCTTCGGAGGCACGCTCGAGACGGTTGAGAATCCTTGTAAGTTGCTCGCGGAACGAGCGAACGCGGTTGTCCTCTCCGTCGATTATCGTCTCGCCCCGGAGCATCCGTTCCCGGCCGGATTGAATGACTGTTACCGCGCTTTGGAATGGGTATATGCCAACGCGACGGAGTTGAACGTCCTTCGTGATCAAATTGCTGTCGCAGGGGATAGTGCTGGCGGTAATTTGGCAACGGCTTGCTGTCTGATGGAGCAAGAACGAGGGGAAGGACGCATTTGTTATCAAGCGCTCGTCTATCCCGTCGTCAATCTGGGTTCGATTCCGACAGATGATTTTAAATGGGCGCTCGATGCTTATGATATCTCGCATCATCACGACCTAATTCGAGGTGTCGTGCTCGCCCTCGCCGACTCGGATTCGCTCTTAAATGACCTCTATCTTCAAGGGGAGGTGGATGTCACGCATCCGCTCGTCTCACCATTATTCGCAGACGATGTCTCAGGCCTACCACCGACTTTGATTGTGACGGCGGAGTACGATTACTTACGACTCGAAGGGGAGGCGTATGCGCGGAAACTGGCACGAGCGGGTGTCCCGACACGCCTCATTCAATATCGGGGGATGGACCATGCCTTCATGGACAAGTTGGGAGACTATCCACAGGCAGACGATTGTATGAATGTAATCGCAAAAGGACTTAAGGAGCTGACGAAATGAAACAGTATACATTGGATTGGACTCGTTATGAGGAATTGGCACGTCAAGCGGTCGCGGAAGGTGTCGTGTTAGTCAAAAACGAACAGAAGACCCTCCCATTACAGTCAGGGACGAAGCTCGCCGTATTTGGTCGTAGCCAGTTCCATTACTACAAGAGCGGTACGGGCTCAGGCGGGATGGTGAACGTCGGACATGTCACGACGCCGCTCGAGGCATTGCGCGAGCGTCCAGATATTCATATCAATGAATCGCTCTATGCGACGTATGAGGAATGGGTGAAGGAGAATCCGTTCGACCAAGGTGTCGGTTGGGCCGGTGAACCGTGGTCGCAACAGGAGATGGACGTAACGGACGAACTCGTCGAACAGGTGGCACAAGAATCAGATGTCGCCCTCATCATGATTGGACGTACGGCAGGAGAAGACCGTGACAACACGGCCGATCCGGGTAGTTACTTATTGACGGATATCGAACACACGATGATCGAGCGCGTCACGAAACGCTTCGACAAGACGGTCGTCGTGTTGAACGTTGGGAACATCATCGACATGAAGTGGGCGAAGGAGCCGAGTGCCATCCTCTATGCTTGGCAAGGTGGGATGGAAGGTGGAAAAGGACTCGTCGACGTGCTCGTCGGAGATGTGAGTCCTTCCGGGAAACTGACGGATACGATTGCTCAATCGATTGAAGATTATCCGTCGACGAAGAACTTTGGTCATGCAGATAAAGGCATTTATCAAGAAGACATCTATGTCGGTTATCGCTACTTCGAAACGTTCGCGAAGGAGGATGTCTTATATCCATTCGGATTCGGACTGTCTTACACGACGTTCAAAACGGAGGTAAAGCATACCGCAGAAACTGATGGTGTCCTGACGGTCGAGGTGGAAGTGACGAACGCGGGTGAGTGCGATGGGAAAGAAGTCGTCCAACTCTACGTCGAGAAACCGCAAGGGAAGCTCGGGAATCCGCTCCGGTCATTGGTGGCGTTCGAGAAAACCTTGCTTCTTGAACCGGGCGAGCGCCAAATCCTTTCTTTCAACGTCCAGATGACTGACTTTGCGAGCTATGACGACTCTGGCGTGACGGGTTATGAATCGAGCTTCGTTTTAGAGGCAGGAACGTATCGGTTGTACGTCGGAACGGATGTGCGTTCGGCTACACTCGCTCTCGAAGTCGAGCAACAGGAGCAACGTGTCCTCGAGACGTTAAGTGAAAATATGGCGCCCGTCCTCCCGTTCGAACGGATGAAACCGATTCAGGGCGAAAAAGGATTTGAAGTAGGCTACGAGTCGACGCCGCTTCGCGCCGTTGACGTGGAGACGCGCTATTTGGAAGAACGTCCTGAGAAGCGACCTTTCACAGATGACCAAGACATCAAATTGAGTGATGTGTATCATGGAAAGGCTTCACTCGACACATTCTTAGATCAATTGACGGATGAAGATTTGGCTGCGATTGTCCGCGGACAAGGGATGAATTCTCCACGCGTCACACCGGGGACGGCAGCGGCGTTTGGTGGCGTATCCGACCGGTTGAACGAGCTTGGGATTCCAGCGGCATGTTGTGCCGATGGTCCATCAGGCATTCGCATGGATATCGGGACGAAGGCGTTCGCGCTTCCGAACGGGACGCTTTTAGCTTCCACGTTCAACGTCGACCTCGTCGAAGACTTGTTTGAGATGACTGGGCTTGAGATGCGAAAAAACCGCGTCGACACGTTGCTCGGACCAGGGATGAACATTCACCGTAACCCGTTGAATGGTCGAAACTTCGAGTATTTCTCGGAAGATCCGCATTTGACTGGGAAGATGGCGGTCGCTCAATTGAACGGCATGCATCGTGTCGGGGTGACGGGAACGCTCAAACACTTCAGCGCCAATAACCAAGAAGCGCATCGTCACGATATCGACTCGGTCGTCTCGGAGCGGGCGTTACGCGAGATTTATTTGAAAGGGTTCGAGATGGCGGTGAAAGAAGGACGCGCATCGTCCATCATGACAACATATGGCGCGGTCAACGGGATCTGGACGGCCGGTCTATACGATCAAAATACGCGTATCTTACGTGATGAGTGGGGCTTTGAAGGCATCGTCATGACAGACTGGTGGGCAAAAGTGAACTTCCGTGAGGATGAGTCGGCCAACCGTCAAAATACGGCAGCGATGGTTCGCTCACAAAACGACTTGTACATGGTCGTCGACCGTCCGGACCTCAACTCGTTCGAGGATAACACGATGGCATCACTCGAAGAAGGGAGTGTCACACGGGGCGAGTTGTTGCGGAGCGCGCGTAATATTTGTACGTTCATCTTGAAATCACCGGCGATGGAGCGTCTTCTCGGGATTCATGACGGTTCAGTCGAGGTGCTCGGCTTTGAGGATGAGATGAATCAACAGGATACATTTGAGTTGGACTATCAACATCTCGAAAACGGGGAACATGTGGATTTGTCAGGAATCGATACCTCGACCGGAAACACACACGTCTTCGCTATCTCGGTCGACCAAACGGGGACGTATGACATCACGTTGACTGCCCGTTCGAACGCGGGAGAGTTGGCACAGATGCCGGTGACATTGTTTGCGAACAATATCCCGGGTGCGACGTTCACGTTTAATGGGACGGACGGAGAATGGGTGACGCAGACGAAGCAGGTCTTCTTCTTGAACCAGCATAATTATCTCCAGCTCTATTTCGCGTTAAGCGGCTTAGAAGTGAAGGACGTGTCCTTCACGCTCGCAGATGAATTCAGTATGAAGAACGGCTGAGCTGCCCTTTTGCCGATTCATTGAATCCGGTATAATCAAAAGAACGACACATCGCAAAGGAGGCGCATACCCGTGGAAAATCGGCTTCGATTTTCTAGGTCTTCACGCACTCATGCAAAGCCATTTGGACGAAAGGCGATCACTTGCATGGGGCGAAACGAATACCTTGATCGCTTGATTTTAACGTAAACCACTTGGCTTTGCTCCCTTATCGGATTGGATTCATTCAATAAGGAGCGAGGTATGATGAAGTACGTCAATGCGCAACAAATCCTGCCAGAACGATTGTTGCAAGAGGTGCAACAATACGTACAAGGTGAAACGTTATATGTGCCGACCCCGACTGACACGAAACGGAAATGGGGGTCGGTCAACGGTGGAAAACAATTACTTGATGAACGAAACGAAGCCATACGCGCAGCGTTTCGGAACGGAGAGCGAATCGAAAATCTGGCCATGTCCTATCATTTGGCGACGCACACGATTCGAAAGATTGTATACCGTTCGAAATGAATGAGGTACGACTAGTTCGCTAGTCGTGCCTTTTTAGGTCGACTATATTTCTTAATCAAAGTGTACACAGTAAGGAAGCATTGTTTCCTGTAAACTGAGAATTAAGGAAGGGGGCGACAAAATGTCAGATCCATTTATTCAAAACGAACAATATAATCTCATCAAAGAACAAGTGATGCTCGTCAAAGAGAGTCGAATGCAAAGCTTGCCGCCTTCTGTCTTGCGAGCAGTCATCGACTTGGCACAAGCGAAAGTGATGTATGCATTCCCTGAGGCAACGACTGAACAACTGAAGCTGTTACAGTTCACAACGCTACAGACGAACGAAGCGTTCGACGAATATATGCAACGATTACGAGAATGGGTTCAACCATTTCCCGTTATTTCTGCCGAGCAACTGAAGAGTTTGTTCCCGAAACAAAAGAAGCTTCGCTTACCGGAGTTATCCGATGTTGATTTTGGACGACTCACGTATCTAGGTTGGAACGATGGACGTTCCAATCAAAAGTTGATGATTTGCCAATACGAAGGTCAATTGATTGGCATTGCATGTAAACCGAGTACGAATACGAAGAAAAATATATGTGCCTTTTGTAATCAGTTCACGGATGTGACGTACTGCGTTACGATCACCAAAGCGAAACAAGCGAAAAATCCGGACTATTACAAAGCCATCGGCACATATGTATGTGTAGACAGTAAGACGTGCAACGAACACATCACGAGCCAAGAGGCTTTGCATACTTTTGTTCATACAGCATTGCAGACCTGACAACCCAGTCAGGTCTTTTTATGTTAAACCAACAAAACAAATCAAGCGGCATGGTTTTCAATTTTATTCACGAGCAGTCTGTTCATTCTTTAAAATGCTTCTAGTGATTTGATTGTATGTCTGAGTACATCCACGTCTTCATTTTCCCAGCCCAATCGATTTACTGCATTAATAAACTGTCGTGTTGCTTTAATAAGAGTAACCTTCAGTTCTTTAATTAAAACGATACCGATTTCCGTCTTCATTTGACCATCTTTAATAAATGATAATTCGAGTTCAGACAAAGATATCTTTTTGGCGGATATAGAAAGGGGACCATCCATAAATGGAAACGAATGAACGGATGCCACTGGAGCGAACAAAAGTGCTCGACAGCTGTCACTCCACCATTTTAAAAGGACAGCAACGAAATCAGACCATCCTACTCCCGGGAAATAATCGTATGTATCAATGACAAAGTTGATTTCGCCAATAATTTGACCAGAGTATGTTAACGAATCAAGATTAATCTCGATGAAAATTTGATGACACATCATTGCTCACCTCATCCGTTTTTGAAAGATTACTACTAAGACCATCTTACTCGAGCTATACGAAGTACGAAACGATGAGTTGAATTGACAGAAGTTGTCGTATGATAGACAGACAACCATGATTCGATTAACGATGGGGAAGCGGATGAAACACGCAGTGATTTTTGACATGGACGGAACATTGTTTCGGACAGATTTGATTTTGGAACGGGCGCTAGATGAAACGTTTGATCATTTACGAAGTGAAGAAAAATGGATAGGTCCGACACCGATTGATCAATATCGGAACATCATGGGGGTACCGTTGCCAGTTGTTTGGAACACATTGCTCCCACAATACGATGAACAAACTAGAGAAGAGGTCGATGCCTATTTCTTAAAACGACTCATCAAAAACATCCAAAACGGGAATGGTGGATTATATGCAGGGGTACTCGAACTGTTTGAACAATTGCATCAAATGGGGCATTCCATCTTCGTCGCAAGTAATGGTTTGGTGGACTATTTACAAGCCATCGTCACGCACTATGAATTGGACCGTTGGATCACAGCAACATATAGCATTCAACAAATCGACACGTTGGATAAGGGCGATTTAGTGGCTGAAATCGTGAAGAAGTATAAGATTCAGGATGGCTTCGTAGTCGGAGACCGATTATCGGATATCATGGCTGCACAAGCGAACGGACTCATTTCAATCGGCTGTCGTTTTGACTTCGCACAAGAAGTAGAGTTACAAGAAGCGGATTACGTCGTGAATCACTTAGCAGAAGTTCTCGATATCGTTTCGAAGGAGACAGCTTCGCGATAAGTGAATCGATTTCAGGGTTAGATTCGTAAGTAAAGGACTACAACAAATCGGAGGGATCATCATGCACACGCTCTACATGAAACAAAAAGTGTTAAGCTTACGCGGACGTTTCACCATCAAGGATGCGGACGGACATGACAAATATTTCATCGAAGGTAGCTTTATGAAGTTTCCAAAATCATTCGAAATCAAAGATACGAACGATCAGACGGTCACGACGATTACGAAAAAGACATTCAGTTTCTTGCCGAAGTTTTTTGTGGAAGTGGACGGCGCAGATATGATGACCATTTCGAAAGAGTTTTCATTTTTCAAACCAAAATATTCGATTGATGCGGCAGGCATTGATGTCCAAGGCGATTGGTGGGACATGGATTTTGATGTGACGAAGGATGGACATTCGATCGGAAGTGTACAAAAGAAATGGTTCTCATGGGGAGATAGTTACGAGATTCGTGTCGAAGAACCGGAGATGGAGCACCTTCTTATCTCTATCGTCGTAGCTATCGATTGTGCGAAAGCGGATCAAGCAGCGTCATCTAGCGCAGCCACATAAAGGGGAGTATCGAATGGAATTTTGGGACGTTTATACGGTCGACCGAGAAAAGACCGGTCGCACGTGGCAACGGGGAAATCGATTGCCAGAAGGCGAGTATCACCTTGTGATTCACGTGTGTATCTTTAACCAGAAGGGCGAGATGTTGATTCAACAGCGCCAACCGTTCAAGGATGGTTGGGCCAACATGTGGGATATCACAGTCGGTGGAAGTGCCACGGTAGGAGATACAAGCCAGCAAGCCGCCATGCGGGAGCTCGAAGAGGAGATTGGACTCAAGCTTGATCTATCCCAGACGCGACCGCACCTGACAGTCAATTTTGACGAAGGGTTTGACGATATTTATTTGGTCGAAATGGAAGTGGATTTGAATGAGCTGACGCTTCAAGAATCTGAAGTACAGGCCGTGAAATGGGCGGATGAGGCGACAATTCTGCAGATGATTCAACAGCATGAATTCATACCGTTACTGTTTGCCATGCGAGGACAATGGGGAGGGATTGATCGTCATGCATACGTACAAGTGGATAAATGAACCAAAAAGCGTGAACGGACTTGAACCGCTAACTTTCCGCACTTTGCCAAATACGGACTTTTGGCGAAACACACATTACGGATTCAATCGGATGACGGCACATGCGTTATTGACAAACGTTAAAGCCAAACGATTTACATGTCGGGCGACAATCCAGATGGAACCGAGCCATACATATGATCAGGCCGGAATCGTCTTATATGTGAACGATGACCATTGGATCAAGACATCTGTCGAGTACATTCCGGACGGACCGTCCCATCTTGGCGCAGTCGTCACCTCGTTTGGCTATTCCGATTGGTCGACACGTGATTTTTCAAATGAGATGATTCAACAACCCTTGACGTTTGAAATGGTTTATACCGACGGGGATGTGGAGATTTTCTTTGAATATGGTGACGGTATGCGTGAACAGCTTCGCATCGCTCACCTTCACGATGTGTCGACGTTACGCATCGGTCTATATGCCTGTAGTCCGGATGTGAATGCGACAGGTTTTGACGTGACATTTTCGAATTGGGAACTACGGGAAGCATCGACGTGAGTCGGTGCTTTTTTATGTGTCAGTTTGATTTCACTTCCGAAAAGTGGTTGAAGTTTTAGCAAAGAAAAATCTATAATGGATTTATCGAAAGCGCTTTCGGAAATCGCTTTCAAAAGTACGGACTGACATATGACAATCATTTATCCTAAAGGAGGACGCACGATGAAGAAATGGGTTGCACTCGCACTCGGGACAGGCCTTGCCCTATCCTTGCCACAAGAGGTGCCGGCTGAAAAGAGTTCAAAAGCCGATGACGCTAAGTGGAAACTTGTCTGGTCAGATGAGTTTAGCAAGTCTGAAATCGATCACTCGAAATGGAATTTTGAAACGGGGAACTGGATTGTCGACAAAGACGGAAATCCAGTCGCTGCCGGTTGGGGAAACAATGAGAAGCAATTTTACACGGACAAAAACGAAAACGCTTTCGTGAAAGACGGGAAGCTCGTCATCCGTGCAAAGAAAGAACAAGCATCGGATCAATTCGGCACCTATGATTACACATCGGCGAAGTTGACGACGAAGGGGACGTTCAGTAAGACATATGGTCGTTATGAGATGCGAGCCAAACTTCCAACCGGTAAAGGACTGTGGCCGGCGTTTTGGATGCTGCCAGAAGAAGACCGCTACGGTGGTTGGGCCGCATCAGGTGAAATCGACATCATGGAGTCGTGGGGCAGTCAGCCAGATAAAGTCGCTGGCACGATTCACTACGGAGAAACGTGGCCGAACAACAAATATACGGGGAAAGATTATCACTTCGCAGAAGGTGACGGCATCGACAAGTGGCATACATATGCGGTCGAGTGGGAACCAGGTGAGATTCGTTGGTATGTAGACGGTCAGCTCTACCAAACGCAAAATGACTGGTATGCGAAAGAAGCGAACAAAGCATCGAAATATAGCTATCCTGCACCATTCGACCAAGATTTTTACTTGATTATGAACTTGGCGGTCGGTGGATGGTTCGATGGGGACGTTGACGAGACGACACCATTCCCGGCAGAGATGGAAGTCGATTACGTCCGTGTGTTTGACTTGAAGAACGGGAAGTATCGTGATGCTGTCGAACCGACGTACTCGGATGAAGAAATCGTGTTGCCGGAAGGTTCGAAACAACCTTTAGAAGACGGGAATCTTGTCTATGACGAAAACTACACTGAACCGATTACGACGGTAACGAACGGTGCGCAGGCGCTCAACCCGACGTATTGGAACTACGTGTCGCTTCCTGACTTTGGTGGTGTCGGCTCCATCGATGTGGTCGACTTGGCGGGGACACGATTCGCCGACATTTCGATTGATCAGGCAGGAAGCCAACCATACTCGCATCAATTGATTCAAAATGTATCGCTCGGAAAAGGTGGACACTATAAAGTGACGTTTGATGCTAAAGCGGATGCGGCGCGTTCAATCGCCGTTAAAGTCGGTGGTGGTCCGGAACGAGGCTATGCGAAATATTCAGATGAAGGGTCATTCGATTTGACGACAGACGTCCAAACGTACTCGATGACATTCGATATGACCGAAGAGACTGACCTTGCGGCACGTCTCGAGTTCAACGTTGGACTCAGCACGTCGGGTGTCCAAATCGGGAACGTCCGTGTCGAGCAGACGCCTCGTGAGGCATTCGATCCGAATGCGACGAAGCCGATGCTCGGGGACGGGAACCATGTATATAACGGTACGTTCGACCAAGGTGCGATGGATCGTATGACGTATTGGACGTTCGACCCAGGTGTCACGAAAGGGACAGGAACGGTCGATTCAGTAGAGCGTCTCTTCCGTTTTGAAACGAACAAGAAAAAAGGAGCACCGGCAACGTTGGTGCAACAAGGCATTCAATTGCAAGAAGGACATGAATACGTTCTTCGCTTCAAAGCACGTGCAGAGCGTGTAGACGGTCTGCTAGTAGGATTGAACGGAGCGAAAGAGGATACCTACCTTCCGCTAGAGCGTATCGCGCTATCTGAAGCGTTCGATACGTATGAAATTCCGTTCACGATGGAAGCCGGAACCGACCTCATGAGTCAGCTTCAGTTCATTCTCGGTTCTGAAAAAGGTGTGATTGAAATCGATGACGTCGAATTGCGCGATGTCACACCAGTTTATATCGACCCGTCTCCACTTAAAAACGGAGCATTCACAGAAGGTCTCACACACTGGGGCTCCTATGTCCACTTTGACGCACAGGCTGCTGTCGAAGCGGTGAACGAGGCGGCACATATCTCGATTACGCAAGAAGGGAACGAAGCGTGGAGTGTCCTCTTGGAACAAGTGGGTCTTGAGTTACAACAAGATCAAACCTACGTCGTCCAATTCGATGCATCCTCTACTGTCGCTCGTTCATTCGAAGTGACGTTAGAGAATGTCGGGTACTATCGCTATTTGAGCGAAGTCGTAGCGGTCACACCAGAAACGAACACGTACACGTTTGAAGTGACGATGCCGGTGACAGATGTCACAGGATTGAAGTTCTTGATGGGACGCACAGAAGGGTCGCCACTCGGGGCTCATGACATCACAATTGACAATGTGAGTGTGACGTTGAAATGAATTCAAAAACGACAGCATATCGCGCTGATATACTGTCGTTTTTTATTGCTTAATCACGGAATAACATGTAGAGAAGGGCGTGAATCAACAAGGTCACAAATATAAGGTTCAACCAATTGATTTTGTATCGTTGATCATTCGGTTGAATGACACCCATAGCGACGATGTTCCAAAACCATTTCGACTCTCTCCATCTTCTCTTGTGTCTTAATTCGCCTGATTGCTGTTCAGTTTTTTTATTTTCTCGGGACGCCCACCAAATGACGATTACTACATCTAAAATTGCACCAAATGAAATAATGAAAACGGCCAACTCATTTGATATTCCGAACAATAAATCGTTGGATTCAAAAGTGGTTTCCTCTTCGAATGAAGGAGGTGCTGACTCCGTCTCGACTGGCAATCGCTTCGAAGCTGATTCTCGCTCAAGGTTCGGCGAAATAGATGAATTGAAGTCCGCGAAAAAGATAGCACCAATGATTGAAGCCATTAAGATAATGTAGCCAAATACAAATCCATAACGCCGTATTTGAATTTGATTCATAGTCACCTCTCACAGATGAAAGTAGTAGGATCTGTAAATATCGTAACACAAAAACCAAATTAAGGGATTTTACTTTTTCCGACTAATCAATCGCGCTGTCCGTAAAATCGAGGGTAGTAACTTCCGGCGTTGACGAAACGCGAGATAGCGTCCTTCCCACGACGGTTTGAACTTCTGTTTGAACTGTCGTAAGCCACTGAACGGATAGATGTAACTGATGTTTTCAAAAATGTCGGCGGCGACGCGCTCCGGCCAATGGGAGAATGTCTGCTCTCCGACGGCGGCAAGTGGTGCCACGCCGAGTCCGACATGATCATAACCTTCTGCGCGAGCCCATTCGATGATGTGAAGGATCAACACTTCAATCGATCCGGTCGGCGCATCATTTTTCGAACGCATCAAATCGATGGAGATGGCCCCGTCTCCCCGGAGTAGAGAAATGAAAGCCACGACGACACCGTCCGCATCTCGCAACAAGGCAATCGGATAACGTGTCAACGTTTCATAGTCGAAGAATCCGAGAGAGAAGCCTTTCTCATTTCGATTCCCGATCCATTCGTCTGAGATGTCTTTTAACTCTTGTAACAGCAAGAGGCTCGGTTCACAGACGATGTCGAACGTGATTCCCTTCTTCTCAAACTGATTGTAGAGAGAGCGCATATTTGCACGCTTCTTCCCGGATAAGGAGAAGGCCGAGACGTCAATCGTCGCCTCTTCCCCTAATTTGAAGAACGTGAATCCGGCATCATGAAGGCGAGGCATCCAATTCGGTGTAATTTGATAAAATAAAGGAATATACCCGATTCGATCCGCATCTTCAATGAATCGCGTCAAAAGAGAAGTCGCAGCCTGTTTCTCGCCTTGGATATCACCAAGGACGATGGCATGGTTCCGAGACGTCGCAAACAACAGACACGCATCTCCGGCCTCATTCATGTAAAAATGCTTATCTGCCATATGGGCCAAGTCAAAACTGCTCGATGTGGGCTGTGTTGCTTGGAACTGTCGGATGCGATGTTCATCATAGGCTTCTCCAAGCGCCGGACGTTTCCAACGATCGAACAAGAGCAGAAGTACACTTGCTACGATTGAAGTTAACAATAAGACAAACGTCGTCAACCAACCGGCTTGATGCGATGTGAAGAATAAGTCGTCTGTACCTACGAATGACTGCAATAAGAGGGCGTGGGTGCCGACATAGAGCAGGACGTAAATCAAGCTTCGGATGAGACGTCCTGTCGTTAAAATCGAACGGTATCGAACGTGTCGTTTGCGTGTCAACCAGACGAACATTGCAAACCCGATGACAACGAACGTCTCAAACAGGTTTAAACCACGAGCGCTGACCCCGATGGTCGCTAAGATGAAGGCAGTGTTCAGTAACCAGAGCGTTCGTTTTGTCCGCACATACATGCCATAGACAGACAAAAACATGAGAAGCCCGGCACTCAATAAGAAAAGGGTCCCAATCCATTCAAACCAGCGATTCACTTCATAGAGTGGCGTCACGCTCGGGAGAAGTGTCTGGAACCAAATCAACAGACTGCTCATGAGTGCGATGAGACTTCCAGTCAGGCGTCCAATCCTCGCAAGCGTCCGCGAAACGATGCGCCAGACGACGGTCCCGATCTCATAAGAGGACCCGATGATTGGCCGATACTCGATTTGTTTGACGACCTGGTCTCCGAATGCGATGGCTGCGAGAAAAAGTCCAATTAAAAAGGGAACGACAAAATAAACGAATCGATAGATGATTAGTGAAGACAGGACGATGTCTTGATGAATCCCAAGTTGAGTCATCCCGACGAGATACAGTAAGTCAAACGTTCCGGCACCCCCAGGGACGAGGGAGACGACACCGACGACCGTCGCGACGATGAATACCCCGAAGAGTTGCACGAACGAGGCCGACCCGTCTAGTAACGTCAAGGCATAAATGGCGACGAATCCTGCGGTGACCCATTCTGCGAGCGAGGTCATCGTGTACCCGAGCAGAGTGGACCACCCGACATTTGATCGGCGTGATGTGACGAACAAATAAAATGGGAGCATCGCACTCACGGCGAGTAGCACCGGCCAAATCCATGGTTTCGTACCGATAAGCCCGCCAGCCGGGAAAATCCCGAGGAGCACACCGATGGAAAGAATGGACAGACCACTGATGAGTGTCGGGGTCATCCAGCCGATGGCACGGAGTAGGCGTTTCGTATCCGTATAGGGACGGTAGAGGGATGTACGAAGGGCAATCCCAATCACGCCGCCGAAGCCGAGCATCCCGTTCATCGAGTTCGTGATCCACGCTGTTTGAACGATTTTTCGTTTCGGTAGCTCGATATGTAAAGAGCGTAGCAGGAAATAGTCATAGCCCGTCATCGTCAAGACAGCGATCCCACCGAGTAGGATGAGTGTGAACTGTTCCCAACCGGTCAGTTGTTTCAGTGTCGTGAAGGCGGTCGCGAGCGAGAGGTCTTTCAACTCTTGTCCGCTCTGAATCAAAATCAAACCGATTAACGCTATAGGAATGAGCCATTTTAATTGTTTCCATGAAAAACGAGTACGCATTGCGATCTTCTCCTTATCTGCCATAGGACTGACAGCATCTTCTGTCTAAATCGTACTATAGGATACGAATGAAATCTGTAAAACGTTTCAAAAAGAGGGGATTGTAAGCGCAAGAAAGAGGACGAAATGTTGATTTTAGATTTGCTACAGTGAGAGGAGAAAGGGGTGTGGAGATGCTGACGTTTGACGAAAAGTGGGCGAAAGTGCTCGCCTGCGATGCAACTTACGATGGATTATTCTATACAGCCGTGAAAACGACAGGGATCTATTGCCGACCATCGTGCCGATCCCGTAAACCGAAGAAAGAGAACGTTGATTTTTATTTAACGAGAGAAGAAGCGGAGACGAACGGTTTCCGACCGTGCAAGCGATGTCAGCCCGAAGTCGAGCATGCCCCACACCGTGCGCTCGTTCAACAAGTGACGACATATCTCCTGAACCATTACAAACAACCCATTCGCCTCGAACAGATTGCCGAACACGCGCAACTGAGCCCTTTTCATTTGGAGCGGACATTCACTCAAGCGACAGGAGAGACACCGAGGCAGCTACTAGAACGGATTCGAATCGACAAGGCGGCATATTTATTACGAACGACCGATATGAGTAATCTGACGGTCTGCTATGAGGTCGGGTTTCAAACACCATCGAACTTTTACCGCGTGTTCCGGCAAGTAAAAGGCTGTACACCGAACACATATCGAAAAGGAGAGGACATATGACAGAGATGTTACTTGCTGTACAGCAGCCGTTTGATTTTCAAGAGTGTCTCGTCTTTTTGAGTCGGTCAGAACAAGAAGTGCTCCATGTGACAACGCCTGACACGGTTCGAAAGCTGATGCGAATCGGGGAAAGGCTCATCCTGATCGAGCTTCAAGAAGCGGAGCATCACATTCGTGTACGGTTCCCAGTCGATGAAGTTTCAGACACAGAAAAGGAACGTGTCGCACGTGAGGTACGAGACTGGTTAGACCTTGAGCGCGATTTGAAGCCGTTTGAAACGATGGGGGCGAAAAATGAATTGCTGGCTCCTTTGATTGAAGCACATCGCGGATTACGGATGATTGGCTTCCCAGATTTGTTCGAGGCCCTCACATGGGCCATCATTGGGCAACAAATTACCTTGTCCTTCGCCTATACGATCAAGCGGCGATTCGTCGAACGATATGGAGACCATCAAGTTGTCGGAGGAAGAACGTACTGGACGTTCCCGCGGGCGGAGCGAATCGCCTTGCTCGAACCGGAAGAGTTACGTGAGCTTCAGTTCAGTCGCAGGAAAGCGGAGTATGTCATTGATATTGCACGGGAAATAACAAATGGAGACCTGTCGAAAACAGCTTTACAATCACTCTCTTCAGCTAATATCCGTGAACGGTTACTGGCAATCCGGGGTGTCGGAGAATGGACGGCAGACTATGTGTTGATGAAGTGTTTTCAGGACGCATCAGCCTTTCCGATTGCGGATGTCGGATTACATCAAGCGATTCAGCATCAGTTAGGGACATCGAAGAAGCCCACGATTGAAGAGGTGAAACGTTACGGTGAATCGTGGCAAGGTTGGGAAGGATACGCGACATTTTATCTGTGGAGGTCATTATATGGGAACGTATAAATTAGACGTGGAGACACCGATTGGCGTCCTGGAAATCATCGGGACAGAGCAGGCCATTCAATCGATCTTATTCGTCGAACGGGAAAGCAAACGAAGTATGGAGCAAGATGTACCAAATGTATTGCGACAGTGCCGGGAGGAACTAGACGCCTATTTTCGCGGTGAGCGTATGACGTTTACGTTTCCGACTGAGCAAATCGGGACAACGTTTCAGCATGACGTGTGGGATGCGTTACAAACCATCCCGTATGCAGAAACGGCTTCTTACCGTGAACTCGCCGAACGTGTGAAGCGACCTGCTGCTGTCCGCGCAGTCGGAGCGACGAACGGACGCAACAAGCTGAGCATCGTCGTGCCTTGTCATCGCGTCATCGGATCAAATGGGAAATTGACGGGCTATGCCGGTGGACTTTGGCGAAAAGAATGGCTCTTGCAGCATGAAAAACAAGTTGCACATCAACCCCAGTAAAAAAACATTTAACCCTCCAAATCTGCTACACTAGAAGAGGTCCTATCGTGACGTCGGAATCGACGAAGTTATAGGACGATTCCCGTCACTCATGGAGAAAGTTTTGGAGGAATGCATGATTAAATTATTAGCAGATTCGACGTGTGACTTATCAGATGCAGTGCTTGAACAGTACAACATCGGGGTCGCGCCGTTGATCATTACGATGAACAATATGTCTTACCAGGACCGGGTGGATATCCAGCCGGATGATTTTTACGGAATGTTGGAAGCGCTCCCGGAATTCCCGACGACGGCGATGCCGAGCCCGGCGACGTTCTTGAAATTGATGGAAGATGCGGTCGCTTCGGGTCACGAAGAGATTTTATGCATCTGTATGTCGAGCGGCACGAGCGGCTCGTATCAATCGGCGGTCATCGGAAAAGAGTACTTTGAAGAAGCGCATCCTGACTCACCTGTCAAAATCCATGTCGTCGACTCTCGTTCGATGAGTCACGGTAGCGGCTGGCTGTTGCTGAAGAGCGCACAGATGCGTGAAGCCGGTTCGACGTTCGAAGAGCTCGTTGATTTCAATGAGACGTACAAGACGAAAGTGAAGCACTTCTTATCCGTAGATGACCTCGACCACTTGATCAAGAGCGGACGGATTTCAAACGCGAGTGCCATCATCGGGAAACTACTCATGGTAAAGCCCATCATGAGTATGAAGAACGGGAAAGGCGCCATTGTTGCCAAAGAGCGAGGCACCCGTAAAGTGCTGAAGCATTATACGGACGAGTTCGTGAAACGCGTCAATCCGGACATCACCAATTTCGTAATCATCGGGTACACATCCGATCAACGAATCGCGGAGAACTTAAAAGCGAAGCTCGAAAGCGAAACCGATTTCGCCGGTGAGATTTACCTCATGCAGATGGGGGTCTCGGTCGGAACGCATGTCGGACTCGGTGCCATCTCGATGTTTTTTGTAGAGAAGTAAGAAAAGCCGTCTCATCGCGAGACGGCTTATTTGTTTGGCCAAATATGCTCGATGACCGGTGTGCTGTCATGATAATCGAGACGATAGACATCTGGGTTACGCATCTTACGCCATGTCTCACACTCATATTGCGGGTTAAGATGTTGCAATAAGAGTGCGAGCAGATTGCCGTGCGTCACTAATAGGGTCGAAGCATGCGAAGCTTTGGCGTGCTCGACGACCTGTAGGATGCGCTGTGTCGCCTCCATAGCAGATTCGGCACCAGGCAACTTGAACGTCGGGTCGCTGAACGACTGACGTAATGGGGTCAGCCAGTCTTCGAGCGGTTCGTGAGATAGGATGCGTTCTCTCAGTAACGGTTCACGTTCAATCGAGAGGTGATGAGCATCGGCGAGTGGCGTGACCGAAGCGACTGCACGGGTATAATCGCTTGAGATGATCCGGTCGATTGTGAGTTCAGAAAAGAAATCGCGAAGCCATAAAGACTGGGCGTGACCGTCTTCTGTGAGCGGGGCATCAGGTTCTTGGCCCGCGGCTGAGCAGTGGCGAATCAAATAGAGTGTGGGCATGTGGATTCTCCTTGAACATTTTTAGTGAAAAGCCAATAATGAAATATATGTAAAACTATTTCATAGTATAGAATATATTTCAATTTACTTAATGATAAGTAGGAGGAAGCAATGAGTCATTTTAAAAGACAATTAGAAAACTCTCTTTACACGGGTTTTATAGATAAAGATCACGATCATTCTAGTCCGTTTAAACCAGAACTTTTAGTAAACGAACGAGTTAAAAGACAGGATGTATTAACCGCATTACTCGATGAATTGAAAATTTGTAAGAAGTTTCGGTTTGCTGTTGCATTCATTACAGAATCAGGTTTGGCAACACTTAAATCAACATTATACGACTTAAATCAAAAAGATATCCGAGGCGAGATCATTACTTCTACATACCAATTGTTTAATCAGCCAAAAGTGTTTAAAGAACTTTTGAAAATTCCGAACGTTGACGTAAGAATTGCAGATGTGAATGCGTTTCACTCAAAAGGATATATTTTTCAACATGAAGGCTATTATTCATTAATTGTTGGTAGTTCGAACTTAACTGCAGGAGCATTAAAAACAAACTACGAATGGAATATTAAACTAACATCTCATGAAAACGGTGAAATTGTTCAACACTTTTTCAATCGATTTGAAACGATGTGGAATGAATCAATCCCGCTAACTTTAGAATGGATTAAAGCCTATGAAAATGTATATCGTCCAATAGTTAGAGATCGAGTTGCCGAGTTTCCAAATACTCACGATTTTAATCAAGTTAAGCGAGACCTTGAAATTAAACCGAATGCTATGCAGCGCTCTGCTTTAGACGGTATTGAAACAGTCCGACAGCAAGGGCATCAACGCGCTCTTGTCGTATCAGCTACAGGGACTGGGAAAACATATTTAGCTGCATTTGATGTTCATAGGTATGAACCCAAGCGAATGTTATTTGTAGTCCATCGTGAACAAATTTTGAAAAAAGCTATAAGTGATTTTCATAAAGTTATTGGTGGAAACATGGAAGATTTCGGTATTTTGTCAGGGACAAGTCGAGCAATTGATTCTAAATATGTTTTTGCAACCATTCAAACCATTTCAAAGGATGAAACTTTATATCAATTTACACGAGAAACTTTTGACTACATCTTAATTGATGAAAGTCATCGCGCCGGAGCAAATACATATCAAAAACTATTAGAATATTTCGAGCCGAAGTTCTTACTTGGAATGACTGCTACTCCTGAACGGTCAGATGGATATGATTTGTTCAGACTTTTTGATTACAATATTGCATATGAAATTCGTTTACAAGAAGCGCTTGAAGAAAATATGCTATGCCCATTCCATTATTTTGGGGTTACTGATCTTGAAATTGATGGAGAGCAAAGAGAAATTGAAGTGTTCCAAAAACTTGTATCAACTGAAAGAGTTGATCGGATTATTGAAAAGATTAAATACTACGGCTATTCAGGGGAAAAGTTGCGAGGACTAATGTTCTGCAGTTCTAAAAAAGAAGCAACATATTTGTCTGAGCAATTAAATGCGCGAGGTTTTAAAACATGTGCTTTAACCGGGGACGATACTCAAGCAAAGCGAAAGCAAGAAGTAAATAATTTAGAACAAGGGTTACTCGACTATATTCTCACTGTGGACATATTTAACGAAGGGATCGATATACCGAGTATTAATCAAGTTGTAATGCTTCGACAAACTGAGTCGAGTATTATATTTATTCAACAATTAGGAAGGGGCTTACGAAAGCATAAATCTAAACGGTACGTAACCGTTATTGATTTTATAGCAAACTATAAAAATAATTACTTAATTCCAATTGCTCTCTCAGATGATCGTTCTCAAAATAAAGATTCTATTCGTCGTAAAGTAATCGATCGAAGCTATATCTCTGGTACATCAACTATTAATTTTGAAGCGGTTGCTAAAGAACGAATTTATGAATCAATCAACCAAGCAAGATTAACAGATTTAAGAACTTTAAAAGAAGCATATCAGAACTTAAAAAATCGATTAGGTAGACAGCCTATGTTGACTGACTTTATAGAGAACCACTCAATGGATCCAGTTGTTATAGCAACTAAAAATGGACATTATGGTGCTTTTTTAAGAGTTGTTGAAAGTGAAGTGCCTCTTCTTTCGAAAGAAGAAGAGCAAATTTTACTTATGGCGACGCAAGAACTTTTATCAGGTAAAAGAATACACGAGATTTTTTTATTGAAAATTTTGGTATCTGATCGCTCTATAAGTAAACTCAATTTTATGAATTACCTACATGATCATCATGTTCGAGTAGATGAAGCAACAGTCAAATCAGTAGAAAATGTATTATCATTAAACTTTTTTAATGAAGCAGATCGAAAAAAATATGGTAATAAGCCGTATGTTGAATTTGATCGTGACACGTATCGATTACCTTCATATATACAAAATATGTTACAAAATGAGTGGTTTGCTAAGTTGTTAAACGACTTACTAGAAGCATCAATCCTACGAAGTAAACGGTATAATCAAACACAACCTTTAACGAGATTGGAAAAATACACAAGAAAAGATGTATGTCGATTATTAAATTGGGAAAAAGAAGAGCAATCTACAATGTATGGTTATAAAGTTAAGCATCATACATGTCCTATATTTGTAACGTATCATAAAAGTGAAGACGTTGAAGCTAGTGTTAATTATGGTGATTCCTTTATTAGTCCAGAGGTATTTCATTGGTATACTCGAAGTCGAAGAACCACAAAATCTGAAGAAGTACGTAAAATTATTGATTCAGAGAAAGAAAACATTGATATTCATCTATTTGTGAAAAAAGATGACGATGAAGGCGGAGATTTTTACTATTTAGGTGAAGTGAAACCCGATCAACAATCTATAAAAAACACAACAATGCTAAATAAAAATGGTCAAGAACTTCCTGTAGTCACGATGAATTTAATGCTAAAAGAGAGTGTCGATCAACAGATATATGATTACTTACACGAGCAAACTCATTAATAAAAAGCCGAGGCGTAATTTATACGTTCTCGGCTTTAGTTATTTGATTGATCACGTCATTTACTGCAGGTAAATCTGCTGGTGCCCAGACAAGGGAGTGCAAATTTTCACGCTTTAACCAGATTAATGCATCATGTTCTGTTGCTACGGGATTTCCTGATTTTAATTCAGCACGTAGTGAAATCAATTGAATAATGAAAGATTCATATTCATGAACGTGTTCGTTAATGATTTCATGCGCAGTAATTTCGCATTGTAGTTCTTCGTATATTTCACGCTCGAGTGCTTCTTGTAGATTCTCACCATCCTCGACTTTTCCTCCGGGAAATTCCCACATGTTTGGAATGAGCATAGTTGTTGAACGAAGTGCACAAAGAATTTCCTGATTTTCGTTTTCGATAACTGCTGCTACAACTTTTACTGTTTTTTTCATTGTTACTCCCTCGTTTTTGAGATTTGATTACATACATCATAACATTCGTCTTTTTATTATAAATTCAAACTTCACTAAAGAATTTTTTCGCTCTAAACCCCTTATCATTCATCACAAAAGAGTTATAATCGGTATAACGATTATAAAATATACGATTGAGGAATGGGGATTCTTCAATCGTATGACAAAAAATTCAGGGGATAAGGATGGGGTTTTCATGAGCAGTACGCAAACGAGAACAGACGTCATTTTGATTGGGGCAGGCATTATGAGCGCAACGCTCGGTTCACTCTTTAAAGAGCTCGTACCGGAGTGGAACATCAAAGTGTTCGAAAAGCTCGATGCAGCAGGGGAAGAAAGTTCAAACGAATGGAATAACGCGGGTACGGGACATGCTGCACTTTGCGAATTAAACTATACAACAGAGAACGCAGACGGGACGATTGACATCTCCAAAGCGGTCAACGTCAACGAGCAGTTCCAAATCTCGCGCCAGTTTTGGGCGCATCTCGTCAAGCAGGGACTGATTGAGAATCCAGGAGCCTTCATTCGTTCGATCCCACATATGAGCATGGTCCAAGGAGAGAAGAACGTCGATTTCTTGAAACGCCGTTTGGAAGCGCTCACAACGAATCCGTTGTTTGAAGGGATGGTCTTATCGGACGATCCGAGTCAATTACAGGAATGGATCCCGCTCATCATGGACGGACGGACATCGGATGAACCGATTGCCGCGACGAAAATCGACTCAGGAACAGACGTGAACTTTGGCGCATTGACACGTATGTTGTTTGACCATCTCACATCGAACGGGGTCGAGCTCAACTATGGTCATAGCGTCGAGGACGTGAAGCGCCTCGAGAACGGTCATTGGGAAGTGAAAGTGAAAGACATGTCTCGGAACACGATTGAGACGCATACGGCACCGTTTCTCTTTATCGGAGGCGGTGGTGGCAGTTTGCCGCTCTTACAAAAGACAGGGATTCCGGAATCGAAACAAATCGGTGGATTCCCGGTCAGCGGCCTCTTCCTCGTTTGCAAAAATCGTGAGGTCATCGAGCAACATCATGCGAAGGTCTACGGAAAGGCGAAAGTCGGGGCACCACCGATGTCGGTCCCTCACCTCGACACCCGCTTTATCGATGGACGCAAAGAGTTGCTGTTTGGACCGTTCGCCGGCTTCACACCGAAATTCTTAAAAACAGGATCGAACTTGGATTTGATTCGTTCGGTCAAGCCGAACAACGTCATCACGATGCTTGCCGCAGGGGCGAAAGAGATGCCACTTACGAAATACTTGATCGAGCAGGTACTCTTATCTCACGACAAACGGATGGATGAACTCCGTGAATTCATCCCGAATGCCAAGAATGAAGATTGGGAGATCGTCGTGGCAGGGCAACGTGTGCAGGTCATCAAAGATACACCGCAAGGAAAAGGAACGCTTCAATTCGGAACGGAAGTCGTCAGTGCCGAAGATGGGTCGGTCGCGGCGCTTCTCGGTGCTTCTCCAGGCGCATCGACGGCCGTGCACGTCATGTTGAAAGTGCTCGAGCAGTGCTTCCCGCAACACTTACCGGAGTGGGAAGCGAAAATCAAAGAAATGGTACCGTCGTATGGATTGAAGCTGTCGGAACACCCGGATTTATTCAAGACGATTCACGAATCGACGGCGGTCACGCTCGGTTTAGAGGAAAAGGACATGGTCCACAATTAATTGATTCAAGACGAGCATACAATCGTATGCTCGTCTTTTGTATAGAAAAAAGCGACCTCCTATCGGGCCGCTCATACCATTTTGAGAAACGTCTTTGCCTGCTGTTCGAGTGTAGCGGCTGAATCTGCTAATTTTTCGAACTCTCGGACCGTATGCTCGAGTTGTCCCGAGCTATCTTTGACTTTATGAGAAATTCGTCCGATGCTCATCGACACGTCATCGATGCGTTTCACAATGCCTTCAATGTTGTTGTTCACTTCTGTAATGGAGAGTGAGACTTTGTTTGAAAGATTGCGCACCTCTGTCGCGACGACATTGAAGCCGCGTCCATGTTCACCTGCGCGTGCCGCCTCGATTGCGGCATTGAGTGCGAGAAGGTTGGTTTGGGCAGCGATTTCACGAATCGTTCGGACAATATCCGTGATCGTTTTCGCCTCTTGTTGGAGAGCATGTAAATGCTCTAGGTTTTGAGTCGACTCTTGTTCAATCAGTTTGACGTTTTCGAGTACGTGTTCTCCGTCTTGTTTCCCGATTTGGGACTGGGCAGATAAGTATTCAGACGTCTCTTGAAGATTATTCGCCATGTGGAGTACGTCTTGTTGCCGTGACGTGATATCGGCTGCAATCTTTGAGACGCCGATGACGTTCTGGTGGGCATCATCGAAGATCGGCATGTAGGTCGCCTCTAGCCAGACACTATGACCATCAGCGGCACGTCGTTCAATCTTGTCGTGATAACTCAACCCTTGCATGAGCTTACGCCAAAACAGGTCGTATTGGGGACTGTTCGCGAACTCGGGCAAGCAAAGATCACGATGGGGGCGTCCCATCAGTTCCTTGACTTCGTACCCCATCGTTTTGGCAAAAATCTCATTGACGTAGGCGACACGGCGATTTTCATCAAAGCGAATGATGGCCAGATTGTTTTCGATTGCCCGAACGACGTGCGTGTCGGTGACATGGGTCGTACTAGAGTGCAGTTGCATCCTAACATCCTCCCTATATCATAAGGTATATTTGTTTTAGGATACCCGAAAAATGTAAAAAAAAGTATATTATTTTAATAGAACAAAATAGAACAAAAAAAGACCACTTCCACTGGAAGAGGTCAAGGTGTGAGTGTCGCCATGCTTTCATGTAAGTACTCGCCAATCGTGCGCTCGATGTCGCTCTCTGAACGCTCGAGGGCAAGGGAGAGCTCTTTCACCAAAATCGTTTTGGCGTTCTCTAAAATCTTACGATCTTGCTCGTATAGTTTTTTGTTCGCTTGAAGTGCCTCGATTTGTCTACGGCTCAATGTATTCACCACTTGGGCAATCTCATGACGGTTTCCTGAATGCACGACATTCAAGAATTCACGATTGCGGTTGTTGGAATGCGGATTCCATTCCACGCCAGGTGAGCGGAACGACTCTAAAATCTCTGATGCCTCATCTGCTTCGAGTAACGTCAACATCATCACGTTGTCATTGTCGACGGGAATGCTGATCTGCAACTTTTGTGAGTTGTTGATGGGGTGAAGCGTATAGTACGATTTCGTCTCTCCTGCGACCGTTTTGTCCGAAATGTCGTCGATGCGACATACGCCATGGGTCGAGTAGATGATTAAGTCTCCAGTTTTAAACAAGTCGATCACCTCTTCCTTATCTATAAGCATAGTCATTCAGAAGATGAAATGTCAACTCGGTTGACGTTTTTGTCCATGTATGCATATGAAAAACCGTGTCGCCTTCAAGCCGACACGGTCATAGTTTCCAATCCACGCGCAGAATGGTTTTCAGTTGTTCGAACGCTTCTTGACCGATACTTTCTTGTATCCGTTGCTCAAGCTGCGCTTTGAGCGTCTCGTTTTGCTCATAACAAGTATGACCGAGGGAGGTCAACTCGATACATTTGTCTTTTCGATTTTGCGGATGGTCTGTCACAAGAACGAGCGCTTTACTCTCTAGGTTCTTGATCAGTTTATGAGTCGCTTGTCGAGAAATATGGACACTGTGCGTGACTTCGGCAATTGTTGTTTTCGACTGATAAAGTGTCGCGAGAATATACCACTCCGAGTTCGAGAGTTGGATATCACTTTGTTCATTCCAAGATTGTTCACTCATGCGTCGAACTTGATCATTTCGCTCTGACAATAAATCAAGTAGACGGGTTGACGTTGATGGAGTCAAATCAAGTCACTCCTCTTTCATTTCCGGCTTTTAGACGTTCCTAACTATACAAAAGCAACTATACCCCGTCAACGTCAATCTAGAACAAAACGAGGCACGAGGCTCCGTTTCGATTAGCAGTCTTTATTTTTGAAGTCGATGACCATGCGTCCTTGAATTTTCCCTTGCTCCATCTCTTCGAACACGTCTTGCACCTCGTGAAGACAGCGTTTATGAACAACAGGCACGACGAGCCCTTCTGCCCCAAACTGGAAGGCTTCTTCTAAGTCTTTCCGTGTCCCGACGAGTGAGCCGACGACTTCGATTCCATCGAGGACGAGACGAGGGATGTTCAAGTCCATCGTTTCAGAAGGAAGACCGACGGCGACCACTTTCCCACATGCTCGGACTGCATTGACTGCAGAATTAAAGGCGACTTTTGAGACGGCTGTGACGACAGCGGCATGAGCCCCACCGAACTTCTCTTGTACGATGTCAGCTGCATCTCCTTCAGTCGATGGGTTAATCGTCAAATCAGCTCCACTCTCTTTGGCGAGTTCGAGCTTATCATCGTTCAAATCTACGGCGATGACGTGTGCGTTGAAGACGTGTTTCGCATATTGGATGGCCAGGTTGCCGAGTCCACCGCAACCGTAGATGACGACCGTCTCCCCAGGTTTCACGTCGGCAACTTTGATGGCTTTATACGTCGTGACGCCGGCACATGTGATGCTCGAAGCTTGCGCAGGGTCCAATCCGTCAGGTACTTTGACGGCATAGTCGGCCACGACGATACTTTGTTCAGCCATCCCGCCGTCCACGCTATATCCGGCATTTTGAACGTTTCGACAGAAAGTCTCTCGGCCTGTCGTACAATATTCGCAACGACCACATGCATGATACATCCAAGCGATACTGACGCGATCGCCAACTTTCAAACTCGTGACATCGTCGGCGATTTGAGATACAATCCCAATCCCTTCATGACCGAGCACGCGTCCTTGGACATCTCCGAAATCACCAGCTGCGACGTGAAGATCCGTGTGACATACGCCACAGTACTCGACATCGACGAGCGCTTCGCCTGCTTGTAATGGACGTAGTTCCTTTTCGACGACTTCGATGTTGGCCTTGCTTGCTGAATTGACGACGACTGCTTTCATGTGTGAACACACTCCTTGTGAGAATTTAGCAAACCTGATGAAAAATCCCTTCTCAATCACATCGTCAGGATAGCACAAAAAATGGAATGAAAGCGCTTTATTTTTGAATAGCATTTGTCTGAAAGATGAACTTTTCTCACACAAAGATTTAGGGGAATAGAGATAGAGAAAGTAGACGAAAGGAGTGTTATTTATATGACACGAACAGCGTTATTTCACACATATAAATCAAAGATTTTGCAGCTATCAAATTTAGAAGAAGAGACGTTGAAAAATGAAGACTTTTTGTTAGACCGTGATGAAAAGAAACAACTTGAGATCTATTACGCACCGTTCGAATACATCAATCCAAACGCGAAAGTCGTCATCGCGGGAATCACGCCAGGCTTGTATCAAATGCGTCAGTCGTTCGAGGCAATCCGTGACTTGAAGGATGCAACAGACGAAGAGGCGCTTCGAGCCGTCAAACAACGTGGCAGTTTTTCCGGTCCGATTCGAAAGAACTTAGTGACGATGCTGGACGATTTGGAGTTACATCATCATTTGGGAATCGAGTCATCCCTCGATTTGTTTGGATCAGCGAACCATCTCGTTCAAAACACGGCGGTCCTCCCTTATCCCGTCTTCTATAAAGGCAAGAACTATAACGGATCGAGCCCGGATATGATTCGAACAGAGCTGTTTCGACCATACGTAGAAGGAATCTTCGCAGAAGAGATGGCCCATCTTCAAGATGCACTCATCCTACCGATGGGCGTGAACGTGAGGCGAGCCGTGGAGTTATTGGTTGAGCGAGGGCTCTTGGATCAAGATCGCGTAGTGAGTGGGTTTCCACATCCGTCTGGTGGGAACGGTCATCGCCATCGCATCTTCGCCGAAAATCGAGACGCCATGAAGCGACACATAGCCGAACATTTCAAACGACATCCACTCTGAACCGCAGTGCGGTTCTTTTCATGTGAGCACATGAACTGACATCAACTCTTTACTTCGCTAAAATGATAAACGGTTGACTCACTCACGAGATGTAGAAAGGATGTCTGCCATGATCACATTGTCGTCCGTCCATAAGCGTTATGGACAAGAGATGGCCGTTCGCGATGTATCGCTTCACATTCGAAAAGGGGAGATTTACGGCATTATCGGCGCGAGCGGTGCCGGGAAGTCGACGCTCCTTCGATTGATGAATTTGTTGGAGAAACCGGATGCCGGGAGCGTCACGGTCGATGGCGACCAGTTGACCGAACTCTCTAATCGGGAACTACGCAAGAAGCGACATCGGATCGGTATGATTTTTCAACAATTTAATCTAGTCGCGAATAAGAACGTGTTTGATAACGTCCTCGATTCACTGAAACTTGCCAAGCGGCCGAAAGCATCATGGGAAGCACGCGTGATGGAATGTCTCCGGTTCGTTGGACTCGAAGCGTATCGCGATAAATATCCTTCCCAGTTGAGTGGGGGACAAAAGCAACGTGTCGCCATCGCTCGGGCACTCGCAAGTGAACCGAGTGTACTCCTATGCGATGAGCCGACCTCTTCACTCGACCCGAATACGACGGCGGAAGTGCTGCGTGTCCTTCAGTCGGTCAATGAAAAACTCGGCGTCACCGTCGTTCTCGTCACGCATGAGATGGATGTCATCCGTCAAATCTGTCATCGCGTCACCGTCATGGCAGACGGATCCGTTCATGAGACGATTGAGAGGGAGCCAACAGGGGTGGTCGCCATCGATCAGAATCCAAGTTGGTTCGTCGAACAGTTGCGAGAGGAAGGTGAAGCGAATGCCTGACATCTTGGTGCGCTATCAATCAGAGATTTGGCAATCCATCGCCGAGACGTTCATTATGGTCGGGGTATCGATTCTCGCCGCGATTCTAGTCGGATTGCCGTTAGGCACGTGGCTTTACCTTTCGCGTAAAGGACAATTGTTAGAGAACCAAATCGTCTTCTCCGTCCTCAACCTGGTCGTGAACATCGTCCGGTCTTTCCCGTTCTTGTTACTCGTCGTGTTTTTGATTCCATTTACACGGCTCATTATCGGGACTGCCATCGGAACGGCTGCAGCGACCGTGCCGCTCTCTATCATTGCCATTGCGCACTATGCGCGACTCGTCGAACAGTCACTGATTGATGTCCCACGCGGCGTCATCGAAGCGGCACTCTCGATGGGCGCATCGGTTAAAGACATCATCTTTAAGTTTCTTTATGTGGAAGCCCGGTCCGGTCTCGCCCTCGGATTGACCACATCCGTCATCAGTTTTATCTCATACTCGACGATTATGGGAGTCGTCGGGGGTGGTGGCATCGGTGACTTTGCCATCCGTTATGGATATCAACAGTTTCAGACAGAACTCATGCTCTATATGATTCTCATCATGCTCGTCTTCGTACAGTTGATTCAATTCACGGGCACAACCGTGGCGCGAATCATCGACAAACGTTAAACAGAAAGTAGGAAATGAATATGAAAAAATTGATGGCACTTCTGGCCTCACTCACACTCGTCCTCGCAGCATGTGGGAACGATACAGAAACACAAACGGAACAAGCGAACGAACCACAGACGTTGAAAGTCGCATCACTCATCCCACCGATGACAGATATGCTTGAAATCGCGAAAGAACAGCTCGCGGAAGACGACATCGAACTCGAAATCGTTGTTCTCGGAGACAACGTCCAACCGAACTCGGCACTTGCGGCGAAAGAAGTCGATGCGAACTTCTTCCAACACGTTCCGTATATGGAAGAGTTCAACCGCAGCAACGATGCGAATCTCGTTCCCATCGAACCGATTTATTTCGCAAACTATGGTGTATACGCAAAAAACTATGACAAGATGGAAGACATTCCGGAAGGCGCGACAATCGCCATCGCCAACGACGTATCGAATATCGACCGTTCGCTCTCCCTGCTCGCACAACATGATGTGATCGAGCTCGGAGAGAAAGAAGGCACGTACTATACACAGGCCGATATCACCTCGAACCCGAAAAACTTCAAATTTGAAGAAGTCGACTTATTGATGCTCGCGCGAGCGTACGATGATGTCGATGCGGTCTTGATGACACCGGCTTACGCTGCACCGCTCGGTTTGACACCGAAGAGTGACGCACTCTTAACAGAAGGCGTCGAGAATGATTTCGCCATCACGCTTGTCGCACGTGAAGACAACCAGGATGACGAAGCGATCCAAAAACTCGGCGAAGCGCTCACAAGCGACGAAGTCCGTGCGTTCTTGCAAGAAAACTATGATGAAACGGCCATTCCGGCGTTTTAAACAAAAAAGATTGAGCCATCTAGGCTCAATCTTTTTTAGTACTCTTCGTATTCTCGCGGGTCTTGGTCATCGATGCGACCATCCGGTTTCGTCAACGCATTGAGCGTCTCCATCTCTTCCTCGGTCAATTCGAAGTTGAAGACGTCGAGATTCTCTTTTTGGTGCAACTCGCTAGACGAGCGGGCGAGCGGGATGACACCAAGTTGCACGTGCCAACGCAAGATGACTTGAGATACGCTCTTTCCTTTTTGTTTGGCGAGCTCGGTGATCTTTTCGTCATGGATGACCGTGCGGGCGCGACTGAGCGGGCTCCACGCTTCTGTTATGATGCCGCGTTCTTTATCGGCTTTCCGCTGCTCGACTTGAGAGAAGTACGGGTGTAACTCGATTTGGTTAATGACCGGTTTTTCTCCCGTTTCTTCAATCAAGCGGTCAAGGTGCTCCGGCATGAAGTTCGATACCCCAATAGAGCGGATCCATCCGTTTTTCTTCGCTTGAATCAACGCACGCCATGCCTCGACGTACTTGTCTTGTTTCGGGTTTGGCCAATGCAAGAGGAACAAATCCCAATAGTCGAGGTTCGCTCGATATAGGGACTCTCGAATCATCTCGAGCGCCTGATCGTAGTCATAATATTGCGCGCGCAGTTTCGATGTTAAGAAAAGTTGTTCACGCGGGATGCCGGATTGGCGAACCGCTTCACCGACCGCGCCTTCATTATCGTAGCGAATCGCCGAATCGATGAGTCGATATCCGTTCCGGATGGCGCATGTGATGGCGTCGACCCCTGCTTCACCTTTCAAATAAACCGTCCCGAGTCCGATGGCCGGAATCTCATAACCGTCATGTAACTTGATTGTTGGAATACCCATCAAATGCCTCCCCATTCAAAATCCGTTCTCTTCTCCGCTATTCCACTTTCATCGGAAATGAAACGTTTGAATGTGAGGTCAACGTCGAAACGCTTTAATCAAACCTTCTGCCAAATCGAGGATACACACGATGATGATGGTGAGTAAAACACTCCAGACGCCCCAACGACTGATTGTTTCGAGGTCGGCGTTGATTTGATCAGCAATCAACGAGAGGGCATTAGAAGAAATTAAATCAGGTTGCAGTAAAATGAGCGCTGTGACGACAATCCATACGATATTGAAGAGCGCGTTCCATAAGGCGAGCGGCTTTGTCCAATGTCGAACCATCCATTTGTAAATGGCGATGGCGATCCCAAAGGCGGCCAGGGCGATGACAAACGGGAAGAATTGATCCAAGACCGACGCATTGAGTAGCGGATAGGATTCACTATCTGTGACGACACGAATCAACTGCTCGGCGTTGACATACAATACGACCATCAGAACGGTGGCGATAAAGTCAAACAAAATCGAACCAAAAGAAATCGAGGTCGAACGTGGTTTTACCTTCTTGAGTTGCTCAGGTTTCCAACTAGAGAAAGGAACTTCGCCCTCAGGTACAGCACGTTCAATGATGAAGAACGTGAGGGTGATCCAGAATAGCGTCTGAACGACGACATTGAAGATAGCCGCCCCAGTTTGAAGGAATGCTTGAATCAAGAATTGACTCCAAGACGTGTCGTCGATGGGATTGGTCAAATAACCGATGATGGAGAGAATGGTGACAACCGTGACGGCAATCGGTAAGACGATTTTGATGATGTTCACGTACTGTGTGAAGAGAGCAGGACCGATGAGATAAAGTGGTCGGTTCGCGTAGCGAGCAGCGAGGATTTGAGGGTCGCCGAGTTGGCGCAATGCTTCAAATAAAGCCGCTTCAGACGGGTCATTTCCAGTCATGTCATCAATGGTCGATTCCAATTCGAGTGCGACGTCTTGCCGCATCGACTCTGGGATTCGAGAGGTGACTTCATCGATATACACATCACGAAGATTCATGATCATTTCCTCCTTCAATTAGACGGGTCAACGTTTTCGACATGTTCATCCATTCCACGTACAACTCATTCAAAATGTCCATCCCATCCGAGCTGAGCACGTAGTACTTGCGTGGTCGACTCTCTGTCGTATCCCAGGAACTCGTGACGAGTCCTTGTTTTTCAAGTCGACGCAAGAGCGGGTAGAGCGTACTTTGATCAATGTTGATATCGGCATCTAGCAGTGCTTGAACGAGAGAATAGCCGTATTGGGGTGTCTTCAACTGACTGAGCACCGCAATCGTCAATGTGCCGCGCCGCAACTCCGTCACCAACGAGGCTTTTACATCAGACATTTTTTCGCCTCCTTCATTCGTTTATCTTTATACTGTATATCATACACTATAAGTTATCATACATCAATGTGAATAAAAGATGTTGAGTCATTTCCTGATTTTGGGATAATAAAGAGGAGGTGATGTTCATGAAGTGGTGGTGGATTCTTGGAGGTGTGGTGATCGCCAGTTTATTGACGATCAATGCGCAATGGTATGGGCATGCGGCGACGTTTGGAGTGCCGATTGGCTGGATCATCATGCTGCTAGTCTTGGCACAGTTTCGAAAGCCGACATCGACTCTTTGGGCGGCGTCGGTCGGAGTGATGAGTGTAGGGGCGGCGATTTTGCTTTCGATTCCGAGCTACTCGTTAGCCGAGGCAGAAGAGGTGTTGAGCAAAACGTACAATGACGTGGCGTACATGGAGAGCGTTCCGACGACCGGGGGAGAATGGAATCCATTCTCCCCTCGAGTAGGCTATCGGTTTGAAACGGAGAGCGGAGACTCGATTTTATTCATCCCGGACTCGGGGAAGACGTTTGAACTATAAAAAAGACTCGCTCTCATGATAGAGGGCGAGTCTTTTTGTTAGTTGCGAATCATGTAGTCGAAGGCGCCGAGTGCGGCTGTCGCACCAGAACCCATTGAGATGATGATTTGTTTGTAGGCGCTGTTCGTGCAGTCTCCTGCCGCGAACACACCTGGGACGTTCGTCGCGCCATGACGGTCGACGACGATTTCCCCGAAGTTGTTGCGTTCGACCGAGTCGAGCCAGTCCGTGTTCGGGACGAGACCGATTTGGACGAAGACGCCTTCAAGTTCGACATGATGTGATTCGTTCGTCTCACGAGACACATACGAGATGCCGTTCACTTTGTCCGTACCCGTGATTTCTGTCGTCTGAGCGTTCGTGATGACAGTCACGTTCGGGAGGCTGTGAAGACGATTTTGTAGCACTTGGTCAGCCTTGAGTTCAGGAGCGAACTCGAGGACCGTTACGTGCTTGACGATTCCTGCGAGGTCGATGGCTGCTTCGATACCGGAGTTACCGCCACCGATGACCGCGACACGTTTCCCTTCGAAGAGAGGACCGTCACAGTGCGGGCAGTAAGCGACCCCTTTGTTTTTGAACTCCGCCTCACCTGGGACGTTGACGTTACGCCAGCGTGCACCGGTCGAGAGGATGACACTCTTACTCTTCAAGACAGCACCGTTCTCGAGTTCGATCTCGACGAGGTCCTTTTTCTCAAGACGCTTCGCGCGTTGAAGGTTCATGACATCGATGCCGTACTCTTTGACGTGCTCTTCTAGACTGGCGACGAGCTTTGGACCTTCTGTATAAGCAGTACCGATGAAGTTCTCAATCCCCATCGTGTCCATCACTTGGCCACCGAAGCGCTCCGCAATGATTCCGGTACGGATTCCTTTACGAGCCGCATATACGGCCGCACTGGCACCAGCTGGACCGCCACCGACGACGAGGACGTCGTACGGGTCTTTGTCCGAGAATGCAGAGGCGTCAGGACCTGTACCGAGTTTCGCCAAGATCTCTTCGAGTGACATCCGACCGTTACCGAACGATTCTCCGTTTAAGAAGACCGTTGGGACAGCCATGATCTCTTTCGCTTCCACTTCATCCTTGAACGCGGCTCCGTCGATCATCGTGTGGGTGATGTTCGGGTTAAGGACGCTCATGACGTTTAGCGCTTGCACGACGTCAGGACAATTGTGGCAGCTGAGGCTGATGTATGACTCGAAGTGGTATGTGCCTTCGATATTTTGAATTTGTTTGATTGTGTCCGCATCGACTTTCGGTGCGCGCCCGCTCACTTGGAGGAGGGCGAGGACGAGTGATGTGAACTCATGTCCGAGTGGAATCCCTGCGAAGACGATTCCTGTCTCTTCAGACGGACGATTCACGCTGAAGCTCGGTGTACGCTCGAGTGTCGCGCTTTCGACCGAGATGCGTGATGACATGCTGGCGAGTTCGTTGACGAGCTCGAGCATCTCGTTTGAGACTTTGTCTTCCCCAGCGCTCACACGGAGGACGACATCGCCCTCCATGAGCTGGAGATATTGGTCGAGCTGTTGTTTAATCGCTGCTTCTAACATGCAATCGCTCCTTACAATTTACCGACGAGGTCAAGGCTTGGGCGGAGTGTTTCAGAACCCTCTTCCCATTTCGCTGGGCAGACTTCGCCTGGATTGTTGCGTACGTATTGTGCTGCTTTGACTTTGTTGACGAGCGTGCTCGCGTCACGGCCGATGCCGCCAGCGTTGATCTCGACAGTTTGGATGACGCCGTCTGGGTCGATGATGAACGTACCACGGTCTGCGAGGCCGTCTTCTTCGTTCAAGACGTCGAAGTTGCGTGAGATGACGTGTGATGGGTCACCAATCATGATGTACTCGATTTTTCCGATTTTCTCAGATGTTTCGTGCCAAGCTTTATGTGTGAAGTGTGTGTCTGTAGAGACAGAGTAAACTTCTACACCGAGGTTTTTAAGTGTAGCGTACTCGTTTTGAAGGTCTTCAAGTTCAGTTGGGCAGACGAATGTGAAGTCAGCTGGGTAGAAGCAGACAACGCTCCATTTACCTTTGAGGTCGTTCTCTGTAACTTCGAGGAACTCACCTGTTTGGAATGCTTGTGCTTTGAATGGTAGTACTTCTTTGCCGATTAATGACATGGGTTATGTCCTCCTTGTGTTTTACTCTAGCGTTTCTATCTCGACTAGAATAATTATAATGTAATACTAACTTCATATAACGAGCTGAAATTGTCAAGGCGTTTGCATGCTTTGAAAGTATAAGACGTACCAACACATTATCTGCATATGGCTTAACGGAAGTAAAGAGAACGTTTACATTAAAAACAGTATTTTTCTCTCGATTTTCTTATTTCGATAAATAAATATGTTGAATAGAGTTGCTAATATTTTGGAAAGGGTTCTACATTTTCTCGTCGGAAATTAGAGGATTATCAATTACATCAATAAAATAACCTTAATCACAAGTAGCGATTAAGGTTGAAGAATTTGCTGTATGATTTTTTCTCGATACAAAGCACGGTCTTTACTTTTCCGAAGTCGAGCATGACAGTTAGGGCAAGTAGCTATTACTTGTTCAGGGAGAGCCAATCCCTCATCGGATTCTTTATATAATGAGTAAAGTTCTAAATAAGGCCCTTGTTCAGTATCAAATGGTGCGGCTTGACCGCATGCTTCGCAGTGATTATTTGCTCTCGCAAGCACATAATAATATAAAGCCGCTGTCTGCTCCCTCACTTGGCGCTTTCGAATCGACATGCTTAATCCAGTCGCACGCTTAGGGTCACGATTGGCAATTCGTTCGAGTTCCTCAATTGATTTGTACCTCATAGTTGTTGCATATTCGTGAGATTCTTCCTGTACGACGTGGAGAGGTTCGAAAGCAAAAACGATGACTTCTCGCTGATTTTGATGTTTGTCGATTCCAAATTGAATATCATAGCCAATCAAAACAAGTTGGTCTACGAAACGATAATTTCCTTTTCCGAGAGATTCAAATAGATAAACATCCTCACCATTTTCGATGTGATGGAGAAGCGCCTTGTTACCGAAGGAGAAGGTTTGATTTCCTTCTTGTCCTTCGCCACTATAGTAGAACAAACCATCTTCTTCGCTCCAGCCATTCTTATATCCAAATTCTTGATCCATTCCACTATCAAAAATAAAAATAAGTTTATGTTTGTTAGGTGTACTGATTCCTCGTTGACGGCTTCCGCCATATTGATCATGGATGAAGGAACGTCTATACACTTTGTTTTTTTCGAACAGCATAAAGCACCTCATTTCCAGGTTTTTCTTTTAAATAGAGTGTAGCATGCTTTTTTATTAAAAACGAAAAAGACAGAGGACTCCCTCTGCCTTCACCGTCACTCCGCCATCAACGCACACACCGCATTCGAATACGCTACCGGATCTTCAATCGGTAACCCTTCAATGAGGAGGGCTTGTTGATACAAGAGGTCTGTATATTGTTTCGCTTTCGCTTCATCTTCTTTATACACACGTTGGAGTGTCTGGAAAATGGCGTGGTCGGCGTTCACTTCGAGTACTTTCTCCGCTTTCATACCACCGCCGTTTGGCATCGCGTTCAAAATCTTCTCCATCTCGATTGAGACGTCACCCGCGACCGTCAAGCAAACCGGATGCGACTTGAGACGTGTCGAGGCACGCACTTCTTTGACGCGGTCTCCGAGCTCTTCTTTCATGAATGCGAACAAGTCTTGGTTGTCTTCGTTGAGCGATTTCGCTTCCGCGTCATCGAGACCGAGATCGCCGCTCGCGATCGATTTGAATTCTTTGTCTTCATACGACTGAAGCATCTTGATGGCGAACTCGTCGATCTCTTCTGTGAAGTAGAGGATCTCGTATCCTTCTTCTTTCAAACGTTCTGCTTGTGGCAAGAGATCGATGCGATGAATCGATTCGCCTGTCGCATAGTAAATATACCTCTGATCTTCTTTCATCCGCTCGACATACTCTTGGAGCGAGACGAGTTTCTTCTCGTGGGAAGAATGGAACAGAATCAAGTCTTTCAATTCGTCTTTGGCTGCGCCGAACTGGTCGTACACGCCGAACTTCAATTGGCGACCGAACGACTCGTAGAACTTCTCATAGTCCTCACGCTCATTTTGGAGCATCTTCTCGAGCATCCCTTTGATTTTCGACTTCACGTTTTTGGCGATCACACGAAGTTGGCGGTCCTGCTGCAACATTTCACGGGAAATGTTAAGGGAGAGGTCTTCTGAGTCAACCATCCCTTTGACGAAGCCGAAGTAGTCTGGCAAGAGGTCAGGTGACTTCTCCATGATCAACACGCCATTCGAGTAGAGCTCGAGCCCTTTCTCAAATTCTTTCGTGTAGTAATCGAATGGAACCGTTGATGGGATATAGAGGATTGATTGATAACGAATTGTCCCGTCGACGTTCAAATGTAGGTGCTTGAGCGGCTCATCAAAGCCATAGCGCTTCTCGTGATAGAACGCTTTGTAATCTTCGTCAGTTAACTCGCTCTTCCGCTTCCGCCAAATCGGCACCATGCTGTTGACGGTCTCTTCTTCTTTGTAGTCCTCATACTCTTCTGAGTCCTCTTTTTGACGATGTTTCGTCACATCGAGTTTGATTGGGTAACGGATGAAGTCCGAATGTTTCTTGATGAGTGAGCGAATCTCGTATTCTTCAAGGAATGACGAATACGCATCATCTTCTGTGTCTGCCTTCAAGTGGAGCGTGATTTCTGTACCGATGTCCGCTTTGTCTGTCGGCTCGATCGAATAGCCGTCTGTGCCTTCTGACTCCCATACGTATCCTTGATCACTGTCAATCGAGCGAGTCCGCACGGTCACACGGTCAGCGACCATGAACGCGGAATAGAACCCTACTCCGAATTGTCCGATGAGGCTATGGTCTTCTTCCATCTTCGTCGCCTGTTTCATGGCGAGTGAACCGCTCTTGGCGATGATTCCGAGGTTTGTTTCGAGTTCTTCTTCTGTCATCCCAATCCCTGTATCGCGAATCGTGATGGTCCGCGCTTCTTTGTCGAGTTCGACTTTGACGAAGTAATCGTCTTTGTTGAACTCGATGCTTTCGTCGGAGAGGGCACGATAATACATCTTGTCGATGGCATCACTCGCGTTCGAGATGAGCTCACGCAAGAAGATGTCCTTATGTGTATAAATTGAGTGGACCATCAACTCTAAAATTCGTTTCGATTCCGTTTGAAACTGTTTCTTTGTCATGATCGTTCTCCCTTTTTCGTCTGTATTTTGGCACTCTAGTATAAAGAGTGCTAACACTATTGATTATCCTAAAAATTAGGAAGATGTCAACCGGATTTGAAGAAAAGATTGACGGGGACGCAGGTTTCGCCTATAGTTGAGTACATGCGATGAGCTGGTCTATGTAAGACGGCGGACATTCCCTTGAGGAGCACGTTGTGGAGCGTGGTCCGTCGCGGTAGACTTTCGAGAGCACCTCTAGTGAGAGGTGCTCATTTTTTATGTATACAACTAGCCTCCCTTCGTTTGAAGGGAGGCTTTTCTTATGCCCGAATGGATGCGAGGAACATCTCTTTTAAAGCACGTAATTGCAAGATCGGCTCGATATCGTCTTCTAAATAACTGATATGCGACTTCAATAGGATGTTGTTGCCGAACGTCCCGAATGCATTGATGATCGTAACGACTGTCACTTTCACATCGATATCTGGTCGAAACGAGCCATCACGCTTCCCCTCTTCAATCAACGGCTCAAGCGTCTGCATGATTCGTCGTTGAACGTCGATGTATGTCTCAATCCCAGGAAGTGGTGAGGCGACGAACGATGCATAGCTCTCGAACGCCTCTCGGAAACGGGCGTGGTTCGTCCGTTCCAACTGCATCTCGAAAAAGTGGTTCAAGATGGCCTCGAGTCGTTCATAGGCGTTTCCTTCCTCATGCATGAATTGTTCAAATCTCTCGAGTGTCGGTTGTAGATTCTTGACGGCTGCCGCGACGATCAATTGATCCTTCTTCGGGAAGTAGCGAAACAGTGTCGCCACCCCAATCCCTGCCGCATCCGCGATGTCCTGCATTTGAACCTTCTCAAAGCCATTCTCTATAAATAATCGTTCTGCCTCCTGGATAATCAGTTGAACTCGTTCTTCTTTGTTTTGTTGTCGTTTACTCAATTCCATCACCTCATTGTCTGTCCTTAGTATATCGTCTTCAAGCAGTTTCGTTGAGATTAATGTCACATCCAATTATTATTATGATAGTTAGACTATCATAATTTAATGAATGGAGCTGGGACAATGCGTTTACAGGGGAAAGTAGCGGTCATCACAGGGGCAGGAAGCGGTATGGGAGAGTCAACGGCACGTCTATTCGCCAAAGAAGGGGCAACAGTCGTCGCGACAGACATCAATGAACAAGGAGTAAACAATGTAGTCGAGTCGATTCGTGCACAAGGTGGGGAAGCCATCGCGGTGAAACATGACGTGACATCACGCTCGAGCTGGGAGGATGTATTCGCGGAAGTGGAAGCGACATGTGGCAAATTAGATATTCTCGTCAATAACGCTGGAATCGCACTTGCAAAACCTTTCTTGGAACAGACAGAAGAGGACTGGGCACGCACATATCGCATCAACATCGATGGGGTCATGTTAGGGACACAGTACGCGATTCCGCTCATGACGGAGAATGGGGGAGGATCAATCGTCAACATCTCCTCCATCTCTGCATTGACCGGTATGGCGGGTGCCGGTGCCTATACGGCCTCGAAAGGTGCGGTCCGTTCTCTCACGAAAGCAGCGGCAGTCGATTACGGGAAGCAAAACATTCGGGTCAACTCGGTGCATCCAGGGTACATCGTGACACCGATGAGTGCGCCACATATGGAGCATCCAGACTATAAACAACATTTCTTGAATCAAATCGCTTTGCCGAATCTCGGACAAGCGGATGAGGTGGCGGCAGCCGTCCTGTTCCTTGCGTCAGACGAAGCGAATCATATCAGCGGGATCGAACTTCCGGTAGATGGTGGCGTGACGGCGAAGTAAAAGTAGGGTCTCTATGGAGGCCCTACTTTTTTAATTACTCTAAGATTCCGATTAACTCCATCACGAGTAGTATGACTAGACCTGAACTAAGAACAGCTGCAAAAAAGACGAGCACAGCATACTCTTTCTGCTTCAAAATTGCCCACCATCCGGTCACAAACGCTCCTAGCCCGAGGATAGAGAATGTGGTCATATAGCTGAGTCGAAGCATGTTTGCAGTATTGTCGCTCCAAAGCGTCGAGTGGAAGATTGTATCAAATTGATTGAGCAGAAGAAACGGTACATACATGGCAAGGAACAAGGCAATCAAGAGAATAGACCATTTTCCGATTGAAGTATGTGGAAAGATTGCACCATTCATGAGGATTCACCTCTTTTCATTTTAAAATCATCTGTATTATTTATATTCCCGTTTTGTGTAAAGAGTTTAAGTGATTCATCAAATTGACATGATATAGTCGACATGAAAGAGTGAGATGACAAGTGTAGAACAGTGCCAAATGAGCTGAAAAAAGAAATTGATTTTATTTAGTTAACTATGAAAGTTGGTATAGTGAGATGGACACTCAGTTTGAGATAGAACGGATTTGGATGGATGAAACGGAGCTGTTTTATCAAGTTCAGCTTCAACTTCGGTCTTCTGCCTGCACCAGTGATCAGTTGATTTATTTAGATGATGCGAGTCTTGAGGATCTTCATTAAAAGATCGATCAATTCAATCAAGCGTGGGGAAAAGAACCGATCACATGGAGACTAGTCGATGAAGAAGAGGGTTCGGATGATTTGCAAGTCAATCTAACTTTCACGTTGATTGACCGGATTGGGACCATCCAAATCGATATTTTCATTCATGATGAATGGCAGTTTGACTCATTTGACCATGTTCATATGAAATTTAGAATGAGGACGACGATGGGACAGCTCAACGACTTGAGCGCTCAACTCAAACGTTTCATTCGTCGTGAGACCGACCATGTCTCATCACTTCGACCAGAATAAAGCAGCCTGAGACGACTCAGGCTGCTTTTTAGTACCATTCTTTCGGTTCGTAATTCAATTCGCGGAACAGCTGCTCACGCTCTTTTTTCGAAAGATCGCGCCATTGTCCAGGCGGGAGTTTCCCGAGCGTGATGTTCATGACACGAACGCGTTGGAGGCGGAATACTTCGTATCCGAGCGCCTCACACATCCGACGGATTTGGCGGTTGAGTCCTTGCGTGAGGGTAATGTTGAAATCGAACTTTGAAAGCGGACGGACTTTACACGGAAGTGTCTTCTGTCCAAGGATTTTGACGCCGGCTTCCATCTGCTCGACGAACTCTGGTGTGATTGGCTTATCAACCGAGACGATGTATTCTTTCTCGTGCTCGCCTTCTGCACGGAGAATCTCGTTGACGATATCGCCGTCGTTCGTCATGAGGATGAGACCTTCCGAGTCTTTATCGAGACGACCGATGTTGAAGATGCGGAGCGGGTGGTTGACCATGTCGACCAAGTTCCCTTTTACTTTTTTCTCTGTCGTACTCGTGATCCCGACCGGCTTATGGACGGCGATGTAGACGTTGTTTCGGGCGACCCGTGCGACCGAACCGTTGACGAGGACTTCATCGCCCGGTTTGACCTGGTCGCCGATTTTTGCTTTCTTCCCATTGATGGTGACGCGTCCCTCTTCGACGAGACGGTCGGCTTGGCGACGGGACGCCTTGCCTGATTCACTGATGAATTTATTGATGCGCATGTATACACGTCCTTTGTTTGGCTTCGTCCTCTCACTATAACGCATTTTATAAACTCTCGAAAGCGGGAAACGAACGGGAGAGGAGGGATGACATGGAGGCAGTACGACTGTTACAAGACGCGATCCGATTTCAGCAGGCACTGTGCGATACACCGTTCGGGAAAGAATTGATTCAAGAGGCATCACCTGTCCTTTGGTACGGTCGACCTGGTCCGGATCAATGGCTGACCATCGGGACGAATCCGTCTCGCGGCGAGTTTTTACATCGTGACGGGACACCGAGAACGGGGCAACACCAAAAGTTCTATTGGCGGAACATACTCTCGTTTGACGATTACCTCGGAAATGAAGAGGCGCTGCAACAAACGCTCGAACGGGCATCGGTCTATTTCGAGTCGAATCGCGCGACGACGAACTGGTTCGGGAAACCGCATGGCGCCAAACTCGAGGCACTCCTCAACGGGATGGGGCGTTCGTTCTATGATCATCCGGCAGCTGTCATCCACGTTGATTTTTTCAAGTTTGCGACATATGAACAGATGGGGAAGATGAGGACCGGGCGCCACTGGATGGAACATCCGACCTCAATCGAACTGTTGGAACGGACGATTGCGCACATCAAACCAATCCGTATCATCGTGCTCGGACGGGATAACTGTCGTGCCTTTAGCGGTTTTTCAACAATCGGAAGACTGTCTGCATATCCCGCCGTCACCTATGAAATCGGACTCCACGAATCGGGTATCCCGATGATCGGCCTCCATATGAAGCCTTCAGAAGTGTTCGTTGGGCTCGGGAATGGCCGTGATTCAAACGGGCTACATTACGGGTCATATGCGAAGCGCGAGCACCTTTTAAAAATCGGAGAAGCGATTGACACGATTATGGACGAGTGGCTGGCGGATGGACACGCGTGATGCTACCCCAAAAGTTGAATTCGTTGAAGTCGATGTAGCGCACGTCCTTCGAACGATTGTCGAGCACGGCTAACAAGATGACGTCCGGGAACCCCCGTTTTTCAAACTGCAAGTAGCCGATTCCCGTGACAGAATGGTTTTTATAGAAGCCGTTCGCCATGTTCAACACAAACGGGCGGCTTGCTTTCAGCTCACGCTCGAACGTCGTCCATTTCCAAAGATAGCGTGAACTGCCTCGACCGTCGTACCCGTATCGCTTCCAAAGTTTCGTGATGATGGTGGCGATTTGAGTCGGCGGCGTCCCTTTTTCGTCTTTGAAATGATGCTTGAAGGCGATCTCGCGCACATCTTCTTGGATCTGTGTCACATCATCTGGGATGTTCGTATACCCATGATCTCGATAGAAACGGAAGATGGCGGTGATGGACGTCAACGTACAGTTGTTCTTCCCGTTCTCGAACTGACGTTGGAGCAAGACGGGCACGCCTTCAATCTGTACAGCGCGCTTTAATGTCCAGCGTCCGTGATAACGATCGTTCACATAAGCTTCCGGGTCGATGATCCCGGCATAGCCGTTGTTCGCAACCTCGAGTTGTCCTGCAAATGGGTGCTCCATCTCGGTCTCCCTCCTTTTCTTTTAGTATACAAAGGACGCCCCATCTCATAAAAGAGAAAGGGCGTCGTTTTCGTTAAAACACAAGATGTGCGATGCCGACGATGATCGGAAGGGTGATGAAGGTACGTAACAAGAAAATCAAGACGAGGTCGAGGAATGAGATCGGTAGTTTTGAACCGAGCAACAAGCCCCCGACTTCTGACATATAGATGAGCTGGGTAACCGACAACGTAGCGATGACAAACCGTGTCAACTCACTCTCGATGCCGCTTCCGAGAACGGCCGGCAAGAACATGTCGGCGAAACCGACGACCATCGTTTGAGCGGCTTCCGATGCCTCAGGCACTTGAAGGAGCATCAAAATCGGTTCGAACGGCTTTCCGAGGATAGTGAAGAACGGCGTATATTCTGCGATGATGACCGCAATCGTCCCGACTGCCATGACGACAGGGAGGACGCCGATCCACATATCGAGCACGTTCTTGAAGCCGTCTTTGAGCGTCTCTAGGAAACTTTTACTCGAACGTGACTTTTGTAACGCCTGAATTAACGCCCACTTACCGAGTGACACGTTCGCGGGTACTTCTTCTTCCGGTTTGAGCTCGGTCTTCTCATAAGCCGTGTCTGCCTTTTTAGATAATGGATAAATCCGTGGCATGATGAGAGCGGCGACTAGTCCGGATAAGACGATGGCCCCGTAGTAAGGCAAGAAGTATTGGTCGAGTTCGACATACTGTAAGACGACGATGGTGAAGGTGATGGAGACGACGGAGAATGTCGTCGCAATGATCGACGCTTCCCGCTTCGTGTAATAACCTTCCTCATACTGTTTGGTCGTCAGTAGAATTCCGATCGTCGCATCTCCGACCCATGAAGCGAGCGAGTCAAGTGAGGCGCGGCCTGGCAAGCGGAAGAGCGGACGCATGATCTTCATCAAGAACGTCCCGACGAACTCGAGAAGTCCGAAGTTCAATAAGAGCGGTAACAACATACCGGCAAAGAAGAATGTCGCAAATAAGATTGGAATCAAATCAAAGAGTAATAAGCCCCCTGTAAATTCTGACGTGATCATCTCTGGTCCGAGTGTGAGTAGCGTCATGACCCCGGCGATGAAACCGATCACACGCATGACGAACCAAAACGGTGTCACGCTAAACAGTGCGTTGATGGATGGTCGCTCCATCATAAAAGCAGGACGTGCCGTAAAGAGTAATAATGAGCCGACAATCGAAATCCCCATCATGATGACGGCGAGTGTCGGGACGAAATCCCCAATCCAGTCAATCAGCAAATTGGATAAGAAGGCGACTGGAATCGTGAAGCCTTCTTCTGATGAGATCGGTACGATGAAAAACATGATGCCGATGAGAGATGGAATCAAGAACTTAAAGAAGTCTCGACTCGAAAAAGAAGGTTTCTTTCCGTCTGGTGTTGATGAACCATTCATGATGCATTCCCCATTTCCCCGAAGTGTTTGTGCTGTCTATGTATCCCCATTACACATTCAGCTGTTATTGAAACGTATTTCTTTTTTAGTATAAAAAATATGACCAGGTGCTATCAACAACATGCGTGAATTTTCTAAAAATACATCATATGCGCTAGGCAAAACATTCGTATTCCATCAAACCATTTAGTATGATGACGGCGAGTCCAACAAATTCAAGATATTTAGAAACTTCATTATAGAGATAGGAGAATGCATGATGAGATTGAGTGTGTTAGACCAGGCGCCGGTCACGTCGGGTCATACAGGAGAACATGCGCTGAACAGCGCGGTCGAGCTCGCACAAGTCGCAGAAGAGTTGGGATATTACCGTATGTGGATGGCGGAGCATCATGGTGGCATGTCGTTCGCCAGCTCGGCTCCAGAGGTCATCGCGGCTTATCTAGCAGCTAAGACGAACAAGATTCGTCTCGGGTCCGGCGGCATCATGATGATGCACTACTCGCCACTCAAGATGGCAGAGGTATTCAAGACGCTCAGCGCACTCGCCCCGGGACGGATCGACTTTGGTGTCGGACGTGCGCCAGGCGGTGATGCGAACGCCATCTATGCGATGTCACAAGGGCAGAAGCCGATGATGGACGGTCTTTACGAGAAACTCGATACGACGCTTCAGTTGATCAAAGATGAAGCACCTGAAGAGAGATGGTATAAGAACACGCCAGCAGCACCGACAGGCGTTACGCTTCCGGAAGCGTGGTTACTCGGTTCGAGTGGGAACAGCGCCGTGCAGGCTGGACGGATGGGGCTCGGCTATTCGTTTGCCCAGTTCTTTAACGGACAATTGAGTGCCGATACGCTCGACACGTACCGTCACCATTTCACGCCGTCTGATTTTATGGAGAAACCGGACATCAGCGTCACGTATTTGGTCACGACGGCAGAGACGGAAGAAGAGGCCGAATATTTGGCCCGACCTTCTGATCTGTCGCGTCTCTTCTTGATGCGTGGTCAATTGAGACAGCTGTTGAGTCCGGAAGCGGCCCACGACTATCCGCTCACGGAGGTCGATAAAATTCATATCGCCAACAACCGAGCCATCCACCTCGTAGGAACGCCAAAACAAATCGCGGAACAGTTACGGGATGAATCGGAACGTTATGGTTTCGATGAGGCGATGATATGTAGCATCCAGCATAAGCAGGAAGATCGCCTGAACGTCTATCGTCTCTTGGCGAATGAATTGCTTTAACCCGGAGAGCACCTTCTCAAATATGAGAGGGTGTTTTTCTATAAGAGAAAAACGTTTTCCCATTTTTTCAAAGGTTTTCTCCATCATTAGGGCGAAACCAACTACACTATAAGAAAAAGGAACAGGTGGAGGGATAATACGATGCAACGGATGAAAGGCGACCCAAATTATCTATTCGAGCTGTTCACACGCTTGTATCGGATGGTATTTCTAATGGAAGTGACGGAGAACGGCTATCGTTACGTGAATGTGAGCGAACAGGGGAAGGTGGCCTCTTCGCTTCCGAGTGATGTAGAAGGTCGATATTTACATGAGATGTACCGCTCAGAAGTGGCCGATGAATTGATTGGACATTATGATGTGGTCATTGAGACAGGAGAACCGGTCTATTTCATGTCGCAAATGAACATCGACTCCAATACGGCCCGTTTCGCTTCTTCTATGCTTGTACCGATTGAAGATGAAGCTGGTCTCGTTCGTTATGTCCTTAGTTTGACAACTGATTTATCCGAGGAAGCGGAGATCAAATTGTTACGAAGTATCGAGCACATGGACTATTTGACGGGCATGCCGAATCTGATGAAAGTCAAATTAGAACTTGATCAACTGTTCGAGCAACATGACACCGAAGAGACGAGCGTGATGCGCCTTCACATCAATCGTTTCAAGATGATGATGTCGCTCCAAGGTGTGGAGCGCTCGAACCAATTGATTAAAGACATCACACGTCAATTGGCGAATACGCTTCCGAAAGGTTCGATCATCGGTCGAGTAGACGGTGAAGACTTTATCGCGGTGTTACCTCATACTCCAATCCGGTTGGCATACATGTACGCCGAGCATTTGCTTGACGTGATTGCAGATCATTCGTATCAAGTGGCGGAGGCCGAATTCCCGTTATCGAGTTGTATCGGGATTGGTGCCGGTACAGCGGATGCCGACCGTGTCATCATGAACGCCTCCACGGCTCTGTTGGAAGCGCGTCAGACGGGAAATCAAACCATTCGTTTATATGAACACGATGAGTACGTGCAGCGTTACATCGATGAGATGATGATCGAAACGGAACTGGTCAAAGCGTTGAAGCTAGATGAGTTATACATGGTGTATCAACCGAAAGTGTCGATGGACGGTGCGATTCATTTTGAGGCACTCATTCGCTGGGAGAGTCCTGTTCTCGGATTCATTTCACCTGAAACGTTCATTCGTGTGGCTGAACAGTCACTCTTGATCGAAGACGTGACACGATTCGTCATGAATCGGGTATGTCAGGATGTGTCGTCACAACCTGAGCAGTTTGAAGGGCGCCGCGTGGCTGTGAATGTCTCACCGAATTTATTTCATGAACACCATATGAATGAACTGGTTGCGATCATTGCATCGTACGGTCTTGTGCCAGAACAATTTGAGTTTGAGGTGACCGAGCACACGTTGATGCATGAACCGGTAGCGGCGATCAAAACGGTCGAATCGCTCAAACAACAAGGATTTCGACTGTTGATTGATGACTTTGGGGTCAGTTATTCCTCGTTGAATTATTTGAAGTTGTTCGAGATTGATGGAATCAAGATCGACCGGTCGTTCGTCGCGCAACTCGATCAGGAGAGCGGCATGAAAGAGTATGAAATCGTCAAACTGATTGTCTCGTTGGCTAAAAAGCTAGAGTTAGAGGTGACGGCTGAAGGTGTGGAGACGGAAGAACAATATCGGATCTTACGTCAGCTCGGCTGCGATGAGATTCAAGGGTATTTCTTCAGTCGTCCGATGCCGCTCGCGGAGTTAGAAGAGGCGCTCGGAATCTTGTATTCCCATCAGATGATGTTATCGAAGATGGAGCAGCCTGCGCAGTTGTTGCATCCTTCTCTAGATGAGCGTGAATTGCAACGACTCAAAGCGATATTACGATTGGAAATTTTAAATACGCCACAAGAGGAACGATTTGACCGGATCTCCCGATTGGTCGCACAAACCTTTCAGATGCCAATCGCATTCATTTCGATCATGACGACAGACCAACAGTGGTTCAAATCGTGTGTCGGTATCGAGCTCGAATCCGCTCACCTCAAACGGGAATGGACGTTATGTAATCGGGTTGTCACATCAGAGTCTCCGCTGGTGATTGAAGATGTTGCGGCAGCAGCGATTGAAAGTGACAGTCCTTGGATTGACCGAATCGGATTTTATGCAGGTGTACCGTTGCGGACGAAGCAAGGTCACGTCATCGGCACACTTTGCGTAGTGGATGGGCAGGCGAGAACGTTCTCAGAAGAAAACTTGAAGGCGCTCGAATCGTTTACGCATTGGGTCATGACAGAGATCGAGCACACGGAAGTCTCGAGAAGACAAATCACTCGACAACAATCAATCGAGGCATTGTACGAAGCGACGGCATTGCGTGTACCGTTCCAAGATCAATTGGCCCGGGTTCAAGAAATTTTATTGGAATGGGTCGGTTACTCCCACGGGGTCATCTTCTCGATTGAGCCTTCGCATCGTCTTCTAGTAGAGCATGGGGTCTCTCGTTTGACTTGGGGGGAAGAAGAACTGCATTCCCTACATCAACTGACAACGGTCGGCGCGCAAACGCTTCAGGAAGGTGATCTGATTGTAGACGGTATCGAATTCACGAGGCTAGTCAGTTTTCCTTTGACGCATGCGCATCAAGTGTTTGGCTGGGTCGTTCTTCTCTCGGAGCAAGGCAATTTGAATGATCATCTTGATGAGGAAACGTTGCAAGAGTTGACTGGGACGGTACGATTGCTTGCACGATGGATGGAGAACGGGATTCGAAAGGAACGGAAACAACGCGAGATGATTCGAATCGCAAAACAAGATCAGCTGACCAAACTGTATAATCGTCATACGCTCACGACCGATTTATACAAAAACATGAACCGGACGCCAGCGATTACAGTGACACTGGTCAATCTAGACGATTTTAAAAGAATCAACGATCAGTACGGGCACATGATAGGGGATGAAGTGTTAATTGAAATCGCACAACGATTAAATGAATTCGTCCAGCATGTTGGTGGTCAAGTGTACCGTTTTTCAGACGATGAATTCATGTTGGTGCAAACGGGTCCACTGAGTGGGATTGAACAGCTCAATGAAGTTATTTCCCAGGGAATAGACGCGTCGAATGGTGAAGTCATTCATCTTACGGCAAGTGTTGGCGTCACCCTAGTCAAGTCGACCGACACCGTCGATTCGATTCTTCAACAAGCAGATGCAGCGATGTATATTGCAAAGAACAATGGAGGAGACCAGTGGTTCCAATATGGTGGATACTCAGATGACAAGGGGATTTAAGTATGGGGAGATTATGGCTGATTGAAGGATTGCCAGGAAGCGGAAAGTCTACATTTGCCGAGAGGCTGCGAGATAAACGGAATGGCAAGTTCTATTCGGAAGTAGATGCGTCACACCCCGTGGATATGCATGATATCTATTGGGTCGAGGACAAACCATCAACCGGTCGCATTCTCGATGAAATCGAAAAAGGGTGGCTCGTCCGTTATGATGGTGATGAAGAACGGATCGGAACAGACGTCTACGAGTTACCTTTCGCCCTTCACACACGAATCATGTGCGAACGCTGGCGGCGTTATGTTCAAAAGTTAGATAGGGAGGAAGAGGACGTCATCTTTGAATGTGCGTTGCTCCAAAATCCTTTCACCATTGGAATGGTTGCCCAAGATGTTCCGTTAGCGGACGTGGAAGCATACGTTCAAGAGGTCGCAGACATTCTGAAACCGATTGATCCGATGGTCGTTTATTTGGCATTGGATGACGTTGCACGCATCTTTCCGATTGTATATGATGAACGACCGATGGGATGGCAAAGCGGTTTTGTCGAGTATTATACGAGCGGCACCTATGGTGTGAACCATGCGCATAAGGGTATGGCCGGAACGATTGAGATTTTAGTGGAACGCCAACGACGTGAGCTTGAACTGTTGAAACAATTACCTCTTCGCCACGCTCGGATTCAAAATGATAATCGGCATTCATTCGAAGAATTAACGAATTTATTAGAGGAGGAGTCGATTCGTACATGCAAACCTTGATTAAACATTCGGATCGTTTTTGGTATATGACACCCGTTGACCGTACCGATCGACCAATTCTCGGTGCCGTTATCGGCGATACGCATACGCTGCTCATCGATGCGGGCAATTCCGTTTCGCACGCCTCGTTGTTTTTAGAACAGCTAGAAAAACAAGGCCTACGTGCGCCGTCGATGGTCGCATTGACGCATTGGCATTGGGATCACATCTTCGGTTTACCTGCACTTGAAGGAATAGTCTCCATTGCGAGTGAAGCGACCAAACAGGGGATGGAAAAACTTGTCCCATATGCTTGGGATGATGTCTCTCTCGATGAGCGGGTGGCGGAAGGGATTGAAATCGCATTTTGCGCGGAAGCAATCCGTGAAGAATATGGAGACGCGCGCGATATCAAAATCGTATTACCTACGCTGACGTTTCAAGAATCGCTGACACTCGACCTCGGTGGCGTTCACATCGTGTTACGACATGTCGGAGGAGACCACGCAAAAGATGCGGTTGTCCTTTACGTCGTAGAAGAACGGGTATTATTTTTAGGAGACGCGTTATACGCAGACATCTATTCTCCGACATGGCGAATGACTCCGGAAGAAACCCTGCGGTTGTTGAATGTATTGGAATCGTTTGATGCTAAACAGATTGTCTGGTCACACGGTGAGATGGTGAGTCGTGAATCCTTCGCAGAAGATTGCCTTGCATTAAGACGAATCGCCACCATTTCGAATGATTTCCCAGGAAATACTGATGAAATCACGCAGTCGTATGCTTCACTCGTCAATCGGGAGATCACCGAGGAAGAGAACGAGTTGATTACGTTTTTTGTGAACGGGACGGTGGGAAGATGACATACACTATCACGCGGATTCACGCGGAAGACGAGACGTTCCAACAGTTTTTGACCACTCAATTACGTGAGTATAACAACGTTCGTTCGATTCACCATCGTGACATTCGCGAGGCGCACGTGCCGACCATTCAGTTGAAAGTGGAGCAAGAAGGACGGGTGATCGCCGGCTTATATGGGAGTGTGTATTGGGGATGGTTCGATTTGGATCGCCTTTGGGTCGATGCAGACTTTCATGGTCAGGGCATCGGTAGCCAATTGCTTGGAGAAGGGGAGGCGTTAGCGAAGTCGCTCGGTACGACGCGTGTGAAATTGACGACGTTCTCGTTTCAAGCGAAACCGTTTTATGAGCGATTCGGTTACACGGTAATAGGTGTGCTACCGGACTATCCGCCGGGATCGGATTACTATATGATGATGAAGCAATTATAAAAGGCGACATGAGGTCGCCTTTTTAATACACTTTATCCCCATTGAAGATTGAATTTTTCACCATGACGTAGTCTACGGTGCGCAATGCCTCGAGACTGTCACCACCCGCGTAAGAAATCGCCGATTGGAGGTCTTGCTCCATCTCGGTCAATGTATCTTGTAGTGCCCCTTTGTGTTCGACAAACATCTTTTTCCCCTCGACGTTCTTTCGCTCACCCTTTTGGAACTCAGAAGCAGAACCGAAATACTCTTTCAATTGTTTCCCGTCTTGCTCGAACGTTTCCCCCGGTGATTCATCGTGTCCTGCGAACAATGAACCAATCATGACCATCGAAGCGCCGAAGCGAATCGATTTGGCGATGTCACCGTGAGTACGGATGCCCCCATCCGCGATAATCGGTTTCGTCGCTGCTTTGGCACACCAGCGAAGTGCAGCCAATTGCCAGCCCCCGGTACCAAAACCTGTTTTGATTTTCGTGATACACACTTTACCAGGACCGATTCCAACCTTCGTCGCATCCGCTCCGGCATGCTCTAATTCGCGAACGGCCTCTGGTGTCCCGACGTTCCCCGCGATGACGAATGATCCAGGAAGATGGTGTTTGATATGCTGAATCATTCGGATGACCGCATTCGAATGACCGTGAGCGATATCGATTGTAATAAATTCTGGCGTATGACCGGTCGATTTGAGCATTTCGATAAACCCATACTCTTCTTCCTTCACGCCGACACTGATGGATGCATACAAACCACGCTCATGCATGTCTTGGATAAACGCCAGGCGCGTCTCTGGATTGAAGCGATGCATGATGTAAAAATATCCGTTCTTGGCCAGCATCAATGCGACCTTTTCATCGATAATCGTCTGCATGTTAGCCGGAACGACCGGTAATCGGAACGTGAAGCCACCAAGCTCGACGGTCGGGTCACATTCCGAACGACTGTCGACAATACATTTTGCAGGAATTAATTGAATATCTTCGTAATCAAATACTTTATCCATATATCGCACCCCTATTCACGAACATTAACGTATTGAACAATAAAAAACTTCGCTCATTCGGTAATATAACGTGAATAGAGTTTAAAGTCAAAGGATAACTCAATCAATTTATCTTAAAAATGAATAAAATTGAATGGATTGATGTTTAATGTTCGGATTTATGATTTATTTTCGATGTTTCACGTGAAAAAAGGACCACTTATTGGTGGTCCTTTGCGAGTGCATATTGATTTCGTCCACCTGCTTTGGCTTCATAGAGAGCGAGGTCGGCACGTTTTAGTAACTGTTTGGTCGACAACCCTTTTACAAATCGAGCACCCCCGACACTTGAAGTCGTAATGAACGTATGTTGGTCGATTTCCCATGGGCGCTGTAGTGCTTGAATGATTTTCTCTGCAACCCGATGTAGGGCACAGGGATCGTTGAAGCGAATGAGAACGGCAAACTCATCACCGCCAAGTCTGGCAATCATATCTTGTTTGCGAAGCACGGATGTCAATCGACGAGCGAGTTGTCGCAAGAGCTCATCGCCCACATCATGACCGAACGTGTCGTTGATTTGTTTGAATCGGTCAACGTCAAGAGCGAGGACGGCCAATTCACCTTGCTCGAATTCGGTTCGATCGATCGCTTCCTCGAGGTAAGCGAGGAAGAAACGACGGTTCGGTAAATCGGTCAGCGTGTCGTGATACGCCAAATGCTTCAGTTGCTTCTCTAGTGCTTTTCGCTGCATGATTTCTCGGCTGACCGTCAAATAGTGTAGGAGAAGTCCGGATTCATCATAGATGGCCTGAATTTTCGTTTCGAGCCAAATCCAGCGCTGGTCAGCATGGAAATGACGAAACTCAAGGGTCAAGGAGATGTCTTCTTCCTTCATTTCTTTCAACTGCTCCCGGACGATCTGGATGTCGTCCGGATGGATATAGTCGAGCGTATTCTTCCCTTCGTAATATCCGGCCGCAAAGCCGAGTACGGTACGGTGAGAAGGGGACGCATAACGAACAGTACCATCCCGTTCTAGTATGCAGACGAGGTCACTCATGTTTTCTGTGATCAATCGATATTGTAACTCACTCTGTCTTAACGCTTGTTCCATTTCACGTTTCTCCGTGACATCACGCAAAATCGTTAAGACGGCCGTTTCGCCCTCATAATCGATGAGAAGGCTACTGATATCCATCTGGAGCTTGTCTCCACTCGGTGTCATGATGACCATTTCCGTGTCTTGGACGGGGCCTCCGAGTTCGAGAGAGGCAAGTCGTTGACGGGTGGACTGATGATACTCTTCTGCGATGAATGAAAAAATCGATTCACTCTCTAGATAGGTTTCTCCGATTGTGGCGAGTGCCATCGCGTTCGCATATATAATCTGTCCTTCCTGATGCACAATGATGCCTTCCGGAATGGTTTCAATCAACTGACGGTAACGACGTTCGCTTTCGACCGTGGCACGCTCGGCATTTTTCTCTGGCGTCAAATCGATGATGATCGCAAACAGGCCGGTAATGTTACCGCCGACCTCGATTGGAATGTTGAGGACGGTTAAGTCGAGTCGTTCCCCGGATTGATGTTCAGCATAAATGGAATACTTGTGTGGAATCCCAGACAGCGTGAATTGTAACCCTTTCCTGACCCGAGACCGCTCACTCTCGGGAAGCCAATGCAGGAACGGATGATGAAGCATATCTTGTTCCGTATGACCGGTGATGACCGTGACGGCCGGGTTGACGGATTTGATGTTCAAATGATGGTCGAGTACAAAGATGCCATGTGGAGAATAACGTCGTAGCGACTCGTGATGATCTTTTAAGATCGACAATTCGAGTTCGCGACGCTTCCGTTCCGTCACTTCACGAACGACGGAGACGATATGGGTACAGCTCCCCTCATCATTGAAAATCGGAGTCACTTCTGACTCGAAATAATGAAGGGGGAGCGTCAATACATCATCCGCCTCGACCGTATCCGTATAAAAGGAGTCAGCAAGACGGTAGTCTTCGTAGACGACACTCTTTTTTGTACGAATCGCTTCATCGTAATACTGCGTAATAAGTGTAGCGGTCTCGGTCGGGACCAACTCATCGATGGTCTTGCCGACATCCGCATCCGACCAATTGATGGCCCGTTTCCCAGGCTCATTTACGAAGACGTAGCGATATGCTGAACCATCGACTTCCATAAAGAACACATAGTCTGAAATTTTATCGAACGTCCGTAGTAAAATCGATGCGTTGGATTGAAGTGTTTGGTCAGCTTTCATCTCGTCTCCCTCATTTCGTTCATTCTATTTTTTACACGTCATTTTTATCTTACCGCATCATTCGATCAAATGTGTGAACTTTCAAAAAAAGACGGGATGTACGTACACCCCGTCAAGCAGCTTCGTTCAGTTGTTTTTGTTCGTTCCGTCCATTCATGACGTAATACAAGAAAATGGTAAAGAGAACGACGCCTGAAAGAATCAAATAAAGTGTCGAGAAGCCCGTCAATGGAATCAACAACCCGATGAAATAAGGACCAAACCCTAGACCGGCATCAAGTGCGATGAAGAAGGTCGATGTCGCCATCCCCATTCGGTGGGGTGGAGAGGCCTTGACGGCGATTGCTTGAGTCCCGGATTGGATATTCCCGAAGCCTAATCCGATTAACGCACCGGCAAGTAGAAGCATCCAACCGCTGTTCGCCTGGCTGAGCACGAGCAGTCCAATCGCGAAGATGGCGATTGCCGGATACATGACGACGTTCGCTCCACGCGCGTCCATCAACTTTCCTGTGATCGGTCGTGATAATAGGACTGCGACCGAATAGACGAGGAAGAAGATGCTCGCCGCCTCGATCAAGTCGAGTTCACTCGCATAGAAGTTGATATAGGACAAGACACTCGAGTAGCTTAGTGCGGCCATCCCGATAATCAAGGCGATCGGTAGCGCTTTTGGTTCGACGAACGATTTTAAAGAGAATCCACGTACGACTTCAGGTGCGTCGACCTCAGGCACATTCACAAAGAACGTGCTCGCCAAACTGATGACCCCGATCACAAAGCAAAGAGCGAAGATGACGGTGAAGCTCGTGTGTTGGCTGAGAAGTAATCCGACGAAGGGCCCGATGGCTGTCGCCAGAGTAGAACTCATGCTGTAGTAACCGATCCCTTCACCTTTTCGTGTTGCAGGAATGACTTGCGCGACGATAGTTCCAGTTGCCGTACTCGACAATCCCATCCCGAGCCCGTGTACGAACCGTGTCAGCAATAAGAAACCGACACCCCAATGGACGAAGTACAATAAAATCGTGGCGGTGAAAAAGACGAGCCCGATATAAAGTGTCTTCTTCCGACCGATCGAATCGATCAGTCGACCGATGAACAAGCGCCCGGTCAGCGTCCCGATGATGAAGATGCCGGTGACGAGTCCCGCTTGACTCGTGGTCGCCCCGTACGACTCGACGGCGTGCACCCCGATGGTGACCATCAATAAGAAAAAGATGAGCGTCAGGAAGAAGTTGATGAGCGAGATGATTAAAAAGTCTCTCGTCCAAAGTTTTTGAATAGGTTGTTGCATCATACGTGACGTCTCCTTTTCTTCAAATTCGAATAGTTAATAAACATAACTAAAAGAGTATACCAAATCAAATTAAGATTGTCTGAGATGATGCACTACATGCAGTGAATGGCAGACATGAAAAAAACTCGACTCGGGAATCGAGTCGAGTCAAGTAATATCGTTAGGCACGGTCCCAGAAGCGGGCAGTCGCAATCCCATCGATGAACGCATTGAATCCATTGAGGTTATGCTCGTCAAACGTGAAGACACCAGGTTGGTCTTGCTTCACGCGGCATGTGGCGAGTGCCTCTTTATGGTGTACGTGTAGAGCGAGCGGTTTATAGTGCTTATACGTGTTCTCGATAAATTCGAGCACATCATCCTCGACGGTCGTCGCGGTACTCACTAAGAATGCGGCATCGAAAAGACTCGAGTCGACCGTATCGTATGTCTCCTTCACTTTCAGGTCACCAAGCATATACGCTTTCTTGCCGACGAGGCTGTAGTTGACGTTGTGGTCGGCGAGCGTCTGTACCCATTGCTTCACCTGGTTCGCATCCACGTCACCAGCGAGGAGAAGGGCGACGCTCTTCGTATCGGGCTTTTTGATTGTGTTCGCCATCGAGAGAGCAGGGGACGTCTTATCTGACTGGACCTCATTGTTCTCTTCTGGCACATGTACCCCTAAGTTGTCGGCGACGACTTCAGCGAGATGACGATCGATACGGTTCAATAAATCGACGGCGTTCTCTTTCACCATGTCCGACTCACATTTTCCGAGCTCAAAACTGCAGGCATCTTGGATGTGTTGTTTTTCGACATCGGTCATGCTGTTATAGAAGAGCTTCGCCTGTGAATAGAAATCAAGGAAGCTGTCGCTACGCCCCCGAATCTTATGACCATCGATTTTCTCTTGATAGTGCTCAAATCCACCTTGATCGGCTGGCACAGGTTCCGGCTGATTATTGTTAAGCGCATTTTTATGGTAGCTCGTCTGACCTTTGTGGACGGCCATTTGATGCATCCCGTCCCGCTGGTTGTTGTGGAAGGGACAGACGGGCTTGTTGATTGGGATCTGGTGGAAGTTTGGTCCACCGAGACGTGAAAGCTGCGTGTCCGTATACGAGAACAGACGACCTTGTAAGAGTGGATCGTTCGAGAAGTCGATTCCTGGGACGAGATGACCCGGGTGGAAGGCGACTTGTTCGGTTTCCGCGAAGAAGTTGTCGACGTTCCGGTTGAGTGTCATCTTCCCGACGAGTTTCACTGGAATCTCTTCTTCCGGCCACAGTTTGGTCGGGTCTAAGATGTCGAAGTCGTAGTTGAACTCCTCTTCTTCCGGGATCAACTGCAGACCGAGCTCCCATTCCGGATAGTCGCCTTTATTGATGGCTTCATACAAGTCGACACGGTGGAAGTCAGCGTTTTTCCCGACTGCCTTTTGGGCTTCGTCCCATACTTGTGAATGAACCCCGAGCTTCGGTTTCCAATGGAATTTGACGAAATGCGCTTTTCCTTCCGCATTTACGAGACGGAACGTATGCACCCCGAATCCTTCCATCATGCGTAGACTACGCGGAATTCCCCGGTCACTCATTGCCCACATGACCATATGGGCTGTTTCATGGTTTTGTCCGACGAAATCCCAAAACGTATCGTGCGCGCTTCCCCCTTGCGGCACTTCCGTATGTGGTTCAGGCTTCACGGCATGAACGAGGTCAGGGAACTTGATGGCATCTTGGATAAAGAAGACCGGAATGTTGTTTCCGACTAAATCATAGTTCCCTTCGTCTGTATAGAACTTCGTCGCAAAACCACGGACGTCACGTACCGTATCCGCGGACCCGCGTGAGCCTTGGACGGTCGAGAAACGGACGAATACCGGTGTCGTCTTCGAAGGGTCATTCAAGAAATCCGCTTTTGTGAACTCGGCGAGCGGTTCATACACCTGGAACTCCCCGTGTGCCCCGACGCCGCGCGCGTGGACGATTCGTTCCGGAATCCGTTCATGGTCGAAGTGGGTCATCTTTTCGCGGAAATGGAAATCCTCGATCAATGTCGGACCACGACGTCCTGCTTTCAGCGAGAATTCGTCTTCCGCCATCTTCAGACCTTGGTTTGTCGTCAAGCCAGCTTGTTGTTCGTTATCAATCGTATGTTGTTTTAACTGCTCTTCTTTCTTGTTCCCCATGTCATTGCCTCCCTTAAGTATGACTGACCGTCGTAAGTCGCGTTTTGACCTACTGTATCGGTGTTCCCTAACGCCAATAAAAAAATCCCTCTTTTTCAAAAAAGAGAGATTTCACACAAATATTTATAACGCGGCCCACACATGTTGTTTCAATACGATTTGTTGTACCGTTTTTGGGTCGAGTTCGTATTTTGTGGCAATGATACGTGTTACTTTCGCTTTCGCATCGGGGTCGTCAGGATTTTGTTTCGTATATTGATTTTGCCATGACCTCCAAATTTGAATCTCTGCATCGGTCAATTTGGTCGCCCATTCTTTTTCTCGAAGTTGCCAACCGAACATCATCTCGTCTGTTTGACCGGGTTCCACCCAGTCTGCAAGTGCATAGTCGCCTTCCGGAGCGAATACGGCTTCACCAAGTGGCGGTTCCGTCCCGATATAGGCAGCATCATCATAAAATCGTAACAAGGCGGCCTGGAACTGATCAGACTGTTTCACGTCATCGATGACGTCATGGCTGACAGATTGAAGCTCATCCGTACTCGGTTCACCATGTACGACGATATCATATTCGAACCGAGTGATACCGTCTTCTTCAATGGGAGTACGTTCTTCAATCGTATATATTTCCTCGGAAATAGAGGTTTGTTCAGACTTCAACTGCGTTGTAAAGGACGATTCCTGCGGCCAAAACCAGAGGGCGAAGCCGAGAGGGACGAGGAATACGGCGAGACGACGTAGTCGGTACACCTTGTTTGATTTTCTTTTTTTCTTCAATCCAAAAACACTCCTTTAATTATGTAACAATCCCCAAAATATCGGGGATTACGTTCGATCTAAACGAACGAGGTCCGCATCGGGATGCGACTGACCACGAACGAGGGAACTTAAAATACGAGAACCAAGCATGCTATACACCGTCCCATTTCCCCCATATCCGAGCAAATAAAACAAGTTAGGTCGATTCGGGTGCTCCCCGATGAACGGGAGTTGGTCCACCGACTCTCCGAACAAGGCGACCCAAGCATAATCGACTTCTAGGTCATACATCGGGAAGAGCTCGGCGATTTTTTCTTTCACCCGTTCCGCCCGGTCGTTCATGAGCGCCTCGTCGTGCGGCGTCTCTGCCTTGTCTTCGTCAAGTCCGCCAGCGATAATCCGCCCGTCCGGAGTCGTGCGTAGATAGAGATATGGTCGTTTCGTCTCCCAAATGAGTGCACGCCCTTCCCATTCACTGAACTCGGCGATTGGGTTCGTTGCGATGGCGTATGACCGATTCAAATCGATTCGATGGGAGTCGAGTAGGGGAGCCGGTCCATAACCTGTTGCAAAGATGACTTTATTCGCTTTAAATGTTCCGTTTGAGGTGAACACGATCCATCCGTCACCATCAGACACGATTTCATCTACTGATGTCTCTTCAAAAATCGGGACGTGTTGTTTTGATAAATAGCGGATGATTTGACGACTGAGCGTGAGTGGGTTGACCTCGGCATCGCCTTTGGTGATGAGGGCCGCCGGTTTTTCAAATGGGAAGCGTTCACGTAATGCTTCACGATCCAACCACTCCACATCAAAACCATGTTTGGATAGCATCTCATACTCACGTTTCAATTTGGCAACATCGGCTTCTTCACTCGCAAAACAAAGACTGTCCCGTCGGATATATATATCGGAAGCATCGACATCTTTCGCCACCTGATCGAGTGATTCGACCGCGTTGAGACATAATTGATAGAAGCGTACCGCTGCCGCTTCTCCAATTTTTTCTGCGAGTTCGTGTAACATGATGTCATTTGAATATTGAATTAAACCGGTATTTGCTGATGTGCTTCCTGTACCGACTTTTCGCCCATCGAGCACCGCAAAATCGACGCCATCTTGTTGTAACGTATAAGCCGTCAACGTTCCGGACATACCGGCTCCGATGACGAGTACGTCGTAATGCTCTTTTTTGTCAGGTCTTTCTAACACGACATCCTCTGATTCGGTCGTTGGCCAATATAAGTCTCCGTTATACAATTCCATCGGGTTCATCCTCCATGATTCAGTATCTTCCTCTTTATCCCCGCTTCAAGAGAGGTGAAACCAAAAAACCGCAGACGATGTGTCTGCGGTTCAACATGTTATTTCTTGATGATGATGGATGAAGGAGAAGCGCCTTTCGTATATGTGATGCGTTGGACGTTTTTTGCCCCACGAATCTCAGCAAGGTTTTTCCCGTCAACGATTACTTCTTTTACCGTCGCGCCTTTGAAGTCGATGATGGCACCGGCTTCTTTCGGCTTCACTTGAACGACGACATTTTTCAATGGGTCTCCTGTCAATTCCGTGTATACGCCACGAACGAAGATGCCGTTTTTGAAGTTCGTGCCTTTTCCGATTGTCACGCCGATGTAATCCTCTTGAAGGACGAGGCGTGCAGCTTTATGGTTTTCTACAGTATAACGCGTCAATTCCACTTCTGGTTCCGGTGTGAAGTCGATTTGAGCAAGGACTGGATCGTGGTCACTCGCACGCCCTGACATCTCAGTGAAGTCCGAGTTGACGTGAATCATGTCAATTTTCGTAGAAGCGGCCAAGCGGTTCGAGACGAGGATGTGATCGAGGACTTGTGAGTTCCCTTGATACACATACGAGTAGCGGTCGACAGCAGGAACTTTCTCGACCATGTTCGTCATCAAGTCACCTTTAAAGATTTGGAGCGCATCCGAGAATTCGAAATCGTTGAAGTCACCAAGTGCGACAACATTCGCTTCTGGATTCTTCGTCTTCACGTCTGCGACGAAGTTGTGGACGACTTGTGCGATTTTCTTACGTTGCACTTCACTTCCGAGTACGACCGGTTGTTGTGAACCGAAGAAACCAGTGTCGCCACCTTTCGAGTTCCAATGGTTCGCGATCACGATGACGTTCTCGCCTTGGAAGTCGAATTGAGCAGCTAACGGTTTACGCGAACGTGAGAACGCTTCGTTCATCGGGTCGATGCGTCCTGGGTTGTGCGTCAATTTCCCATCGGCGTATCCGACGGCCGTCGTCGCATCACCAGCAGGAATTCCCTCCGTCAATGACACGCGCTCAGGATCGTACAAGAAGCCGACACGGATGTTGGCATCTGGGGCGCCTCCGTCTTGGTTGTTCTCTGGGTCGATGTTGACGTATTTATACGTCTTCCCACCGACAGCGACAATGTTATCGATTAAGCGCTGATAGCTCTGGTCAGCGGCAGAACCTGCCCCTTTATCCTGTCCATCGTTGTCTTGTACTTCCGTCACACCGATGATGTCAGGGCTGTTCAATTCGTTGACGAACGCTTTCGCCAGTTTGAGTGCCTTTTCATCTGATGTTTCTTTGATGTTGTTCGAGAAGTTCTCTAAGTTATACGATGCAATTGTTAATTGATCTTCTTCTGCCTCGATGAATGTCTTCTCACGCTGCGCATCTCCTTTGACGAAGGCCGCTTTCATGTCTTCAAGTGAGGCTTGAATCTTATAGTTACCGAATGAATAGCCGACCACACCGACAATCGGTCCGTTGAAACGGTCGCCCGTCGCGACATCGAAGTCACGCGCTTCTGCATTTGGTTCGAGACGGAACTGAATGCGTTCTGGGTTCGCGTCGTTCTTTTTCAATAAGACACCGCCATTATATGTCTCTGTTGGCGTATCTTCGAGAACTGTGACTAAGTCACCATATTCTTGTGGTCCAACCGATTTCAAGTTGTTCGTTTGAACGCGCATCCCTTCAAGGCTCTCCCAGAAGTCGATGGCATCCTTCTCCGGGTTGAAGACGGCGAGGTTATCGCTGTCGATAAATTCGGTCGGAAGGTTTGAGGCATCAATCGTAATTGGAGTCGGAAGGGTGACACCACTGGCGACGACTTCAACTTTTCCGTTACGTGTATCGATTTGTGTCATCTTCATATCCGTCTGTTGGCGATCACTATATCCTTCGATTGCGTACTCGCTCACTTTTCCGTTCACTTTGACGAGGTCCCCGACTTGAATGCCAGCAATCGAACGTCCGCCGTAAAGGACAATCCCTTCAGATGTCCGTGCATCGTCATCGGCTTCCGAATCAGGCGTTTGGATGAAGTAATAGGTCGTTCCACTTGAGACGAACGTAGACGTGACGATTCCTTCGACACCTTCAACCGTCTGTCCGTTCATCGGAGTCGTATGGTTCGCACCTTGGATGTCGTGAATGCGAATCTTGTCTGTAATCTTATAAGAGAACGTTAAGACGGCGCTGAATGTGTCTCCCGTTTTCACGACCGTCTTCAATGTCGTCGAGTTTTCAATGCGGATTGGGTTTTCGTAACGAAGCCCATTCTCTTTTGGATCAGAGCCGTCGAGCGTATAGAAAATCTCAGCGTCTACTGTCGTGGTCGAGAGCGTCACGTCTTGTGGACCAACGAATGTACCGGCACCTGGTTTCGCGACAGCCGGCCGAAGAACGGACGTATCGATAACCGTGTCCGCCGGGTCACGAGGGATGATTTGGTACGTATCGTCAAACTGTTGAACGATTCCTGTGATCGATGAATAGTTCACATCCGTCTGTAAATCAAGGATGCCTCGCTCGTCGCGAACGATGAACTCTTTTGTTCCATCCGTCGCCGTCAAGTTCTGACCGCTACCTGTGAGTGTGACATTTTTGACGGTGACGAGTTCTGATTCCACGTCCTCGTTGATTTGTTCCCCTGTCAAGACTTGGGCATTAGGAAGTGTTGCTGCCTGTTTCGAGACGACGACGGCATTGTTCAATTGAAGAAGCTCACGATATGAACCGACGACCCCTGTGACAACAATCTCATCTCCGACGTTGACGGCAAGAGATGTCGGACGGATAGACAGACCACCTGTCGCGTCTTGAACGGAGATGGTGTTCGCTAATTTAGCCGTGACGACTCCTTTTACGGTGACCGTCTCATTTTCTGCCTTTGTTCGTGCATCAGCAATTGAAATTGGTGTGATTGGTGCAGGAGGCTCCGTTGTGCCGCCATCTCCGTATTCGACGCCTTGGAACGTATGTAACCCGAGATTGTCGAACGTGTCTTGTGGTGTCGATGACCATTCGACAGCCGGATCGAAGGCATCACTGCCATCACTGTCTCCCTTTGCGACCGTGTCTTTACGGATGAGTGATTGGTCAGCAGTCGCAACGGTCGTTCCCCATTTTGTCCCTGGGTCGAAGCCGAGTTGACCGAAGACATCCAGAACCGTGTCTCCTTTTTTCAAGACGATCGTGTCATCCCCGTTGAAGTTCGTCACGGCACTCACCGTATCCGATTTTGCTTTCAATGTGTCCGACGCACTGCCGTTCACAATGACATATGTAGCTCCTGGTGCGAGTGTGCCCGTCAAATTCAATGTATTTCCGGCAGTCGTACCTCCGTTTGAATACAGTTCAATTTTGTAAGCGGAAAGGTCGATTGTCGCGTTCGTTCCGTTGAATAACTCGATTGCTTTATTGTTGCTCGATCCTTCTACGTACTCTGAAATGAAGAGGTCTGATGCGTTCAACGTCTCGGCGTTTACGTTTGCCGCAATCGGCGTCATACTGCTGACGATGAGTCCTGCTGATAAGGCGAGGCCAGTGACTGCCTTAAATGATTGTGTTGGTTTCCCCATGTGTAAGTCTCCCTTAGATGTAATGGTCTAATCCGATTTCCCCAACTCGCGTCGTTATAAATAAGTGAATTTATATCCTCCTTTTTCAAAAAAACGACATGATAGCGCTTACATTACTTTTCTTGTGACGAATCCCTTGAAAAATTATTCGTGTATTGTCAAAAATAACACGTTCATTTCCCAAGTTTTTTACTACATGTTAAACATAACCAAGCAGACGTCAGAACTCAATCCACTAAACACGAAGTTATGATTACATTTTGATTACAAGGTAAATGTAGTCGGAAGAACTTGACGAGTAGCTTAAGAACTCTTACACTCTTCTAATACGAATTAATTGTATCGGTTAAGTTGGAATTAAAGGAGGCACTAATGAAAGCAGTCAATTACCCAGTCATTCCTGGAGCAGGCGCATTTTATTATGAAGGAAACGAGATCGGTATTTTGCTTTGTCACGGCTTTAACGGGACACCTCAAAGTGTACAGGACGTCGGAATTGAGTTGATGAAGCAAGGGTTTACGGTGTATGCCCCGCGCTTGAAAGGGCATGGGACACATCCGGAAGACTTTCGATGTTCCACGCATCGATGTTGGTATAAAAGTGTGACGAAAGGAATCGAGCGATTACGCGAGTCGTGTCAGACGGTCATCGTCGTCGGTCAGTCAATGGGTGGGACGTTGGCACTCAAGGCTGCCCTTGAAGGAAAGGCGGATGCGATTGTGACAATCAATGCCGCGTTATCGGTACCAGGATATGCGTGTCATGCGTCGGATACCGAGTGTCGATTTATCGACGAAGATGCGCCCGACATCTTGGCAAAAGACGTATATGAGATTGTCTATGACCGTGTGCCTACAAGAGCGATTCGGGAATTGCTTTCGCTGATTGACGAGGTGCGACCGCACGTCGGAGCGGTTGATGTGCCGACATATGTCATCCATTCTGCTGTCGACAACGTAGTACCGCCTTCCGACTCCATCTGGTTGTTCGATCAGTTACAAGGAAAAAAAGAATACGCGGTGCTTCCTAACTCGTATCACGTCGCGACGATGGACCATGATTGGAAGCATTTGTCGAAGCTGATCACGACCTTCTGTGAACAGGTTGGGGCGCGCCATCAAAATGCAGTGTAAAACTGCATTTTTTTGTGGGCTGATTCTTTGCAAACGCTTGCACTAGTGCTATGGTAGATGTGAATCATACCTTATTGTAGGAGGCACGGTGCCGTATGGAGACGTTGTTCAGCCAAACGAAACAAACAGAAATCAGTCGTGTATGGTGGAAAGAGGCCATCGCCTATCAAATTTATCCAAGAAGTTTCAACGATTCGAACGGGGATGGAATCGGTGATCTTCGCGGAATTATTGAAAAGCTCGATTACTTAGAAGACCTTGGAATTGATGTCATTTGGATTTGTCCGATGTACAAATCGCCAAATGATGATAACGGATATGATATCAGTGACTATCAAGACATTATGGACGAGTTTGGGACGATGGAGGATTTTGATGCCTTACTAGAGGCGGTGCATGCACGAGGGATGAAACTGTTGCTCGATCTCGTTGTCAACCATACGTCGGACGAGCATCCATGGTTCCTTGAATCGAAAAGCTCGAAAGACAATCCGAAACGGGATTGGTATATTTGGCGAGATGGGAAAGATGGGATGCCACCGAGTAACTGGGCGAGTATCTTTGGCGGGTCCGCTTGGGAATATGATGAACAGACTAATCAATATTACTTGCACGTCTTCTCGAAGAAACAACCCGATTTGAACTGGGAGAATCGTGAAGTTCGGACGGCTGTCTATGACATGATCAACTGGTGGCTCGATAAAGGAGTAGACGGATTCCGTGTCGATGCGATCAGTCATATTAAAAAGATGCCGGCGGAGACGATGTTACCTTCTCCGGACGGGAAATCGATCGTTACGGCGTTTTCGATGTACTCGAATATCGATGGAATCCATGAATATCTACAAGAGATGAAGCGAGAAACGTTCTCCAAATACGACATTATGACTGTTGGGGAGACGAATGGCATTGAGCCGGAAGAAGCCGACCAATGGATGGGACCAGAGAATGGTGCGATGAATATGGCCTTTCACTTTGATCATGTCGATATCATGCGACGGTCGCGTCTTGCCCCGCTCGATGTCGTCGAGCTGAAACGAATCTTCGATAAATGGCAGCAGGGGTTACGCGAAACTGGATGGAACGCATTATACATTGAAAACCATGACATGGTGCGAGCGGTATCTCTCGTCGGGGATGAGCATCATTATTGGCGTGAAAGTGCCACTGCACTTGGGATGATGTACTTCTTCATGCACGGGACACCATTCATTTATCAAGGACAAGAGATTGGGATGAAGAATGTGCCGCTCCCATCTATCCATGACTATGATGATGTCGCAACGAAAAACGAGTACTTTGAACGCATCGCGAATGGGATGAGTGAAATCGATTCGATGCAACAAGTATGGGGCACATCTCGTGATAACGTCCGGACACCGATCCAGTGGGATGCCTCACCTTATGCCGGTTTCTCGACGGCGACCCCATGGATGCCGATTCACGAAGAGTATGAGACGCTCAACGTCGAGGCACAGCGACACGACCAGCACTCCATTCTGTCGTTCTATAAGGAGATGATCCGTCTTCGTCGAGCTGAGGAGACGTTTACGTATGGTCGTTATCGTGACGTCTTGCCTGAACATAAGCAAGCCTTCGTCTATGAGCGTACGTTTGAGAACAACCGCTTCTTCGTGGTCGTCAACTTGACCGCCAATCCGGCAGAAGTGACCATTCCGGAAATTGCAGGCGCCACGCTTGTCATGACGAATGAGATTGACCCCGAGACGATTGATACGGAAACGTTTATGCTTCGTCCATTCGCAGCACGGTTATATCGTTTATGATAGAGAGGTACCTTCCTAAGAGGGTACCTCTTTTAGAGGAGAGGTGGGGATGAGGATGCATACGATTGAATTTTCCAATGACAATGAGGTCGTACGCGTCGTCATTGAAAGCGCCAATCGCGAACAGTTGGATTTGATGGTGGATGAGCAACACGCTACGATTTCTGTGAAAGCGTACCTCGATTTTGGAGAGGCGTTTGCCAAGGCATTTCATTCTTTGAAAGGGACGGCCGGACTCCGCGATGTGGAAGGAAACCATGTCTTGGATGTGATTTTTTCGCATCGAGGGGTCAGCGTTCGATTTTATGATTCGTTTCCTGAAAAGACGCTACAGACCAATCAAAGTTACATGACAGAAACGATGCGACAGATCGGCATCTGGAATAGGCTGTGACAAATGAGGGAAAAGAGCATATGATAGAGATTGACTAAATGGAAAGGGGTGTCGGGTATGGATGGAACGAAACGTGCTGACATTCGCCCAGGACTCCACGTCCAAATCGTTTTAAAACAAGATCAACGAAGCGGAAAGCTGACGAAAGGCGTCGTTCAAGATATATTAACGAACTCGCCACGTCATCCGCACGGAATCAAAGTGCGTTTGAGCGATGGACAGGTCGGTCGTGTGAAAGTGATCGAAGCTGGAGGTGAGTAAGATGAGCGAGAAAAAACTATCTTTTCAAGAGGCGATGAAACAAAAGCTGGCAGAGAAGAAGCAAAATCAAACGAAGGTTCCGACGGGTTTGCATGGTACAAAACAGAAACCGTTGACGAGCCAATTGACGAAAAAACCAAATAACCAGAAGAAACGTACTGGTATTTAAACTCGCAGCTACTCGAAAAGAGTGGCTGTTTTTTTGATTATTCATTTCGTTATTGTGAATTATAATCATGATTTAATATTTCTAAACATTTTTATGTAAGCGCTTTAAATGCTTATAAATAAGGGATCTCGCTTATATGATGTGAAAAAAGAGTGAAATGACCTATAAAAAAATTATTGATAATTGTCAGAATCTTTGTATAATTCAGAACTAAGACATCATAAAAAATTCTCAACTTCAGATTCACACAACAGGGAGGAACTTATTCATGGAAGCGATTCAAGGTATGTTACAAGGAAGCGTCGACTTTTTGAACAACATCTTATGGTCGTACGTATTGATCGCCGTTCTCGTTGGAGCCGGGATCTACTTCACGGTCAGAACACGTTTTATGCAGTTCCGTTACTTAAAAGAAATGTTACGTACGGTGACAGATAAATCGGACGTTACACTTTCAAAAGACGGGAAGAGTATTTCTTCAATGAAATCATTCTTTATCGGTGCCGCGACTCGAATCGGTACAGGTAACCTTGCCGGGGTCACGGTAGCGGTCACACTTGGTGGACCAGGAGCGGTCTTCTGGATGTGGATCGTCGCCCTTCTTGGTGGTGCGACAGCCATGATTGAAAGCACGCTCGCTCAAGTATACAAAGTGAAAGACGATGTCGCGTACCGCGGTGGTCCAGCTTACTACATCGAAAAAGGTTTGAACAACCGTGCACTTGGAATCGTATTTGCGGTTCTCATTGCTGTCACATTCGGACTCATCTTCAACTCTGTTCAATCGAACACAATCGCTGCAGCATTCGATAACGCATTTGGAATCGATGCGGCGATCGGCGGAGCAATCTTAGTTGTTCTTACTGGTCTTGTCATCTTTGGTGGTGTACAACGTGTCGCGAACTTCTCGGCGATCGTCGTACCAGTCATGGCTGTTCTCTACCTTGCCATCGCACTCTACGTTGTCGTTGTGAACTTTGCTGAACTTCCAGGCGTCTTCGCTATGATTTTCCAAAGCGCATTTGGTTTGAACGAAGCAGTCGGTGGTTCAATCGGTGCTGCAATCTCAATGGGTGTACGCCGTGGACTCTTCTCGAACGAAGCAGGTATGGGTTCTGCACCAAACGCAGCAGCAGCTGCTGAAGTATCGCACCCTGCGAAACAAGGTTTCCTTCAATCACTCGGTGTATTCTTGGATACGTTGATCGTATGTACAGCAACTGCAGCGATCATCCTTCTCTCAGACAGCTACGCTGCTGGAAATGGTGAAGGGATTGTCCTTCTTCAAAACGCATTGACTGAACAAATCGGAGCACTTGCTCCAGCATTCATCGCTGTCAGCGTCTTCTTGTTCGCCTTCAGCTCGATCGCAGGAAGCTACTACTACGGTGAAACGAACATCGAATTCATTAAGAAGAGCAAAGGTGCAGTTCTTGGATTCCGTCTTGCGACAATGGCATTCGTCTTCATCGGAGCGGTCGCAAGCCTTGGATTCGTATGGAGCCTCGCTGACCTCTTCATGGCAGGGATGACATTGATCAACATCGCGGCAATCACATTGCTCGGTGGCGTTGCCTTCAAAGTTCTTAAAGATTACGAAGAGCAACGAGCTCAAGGTCTCAACCCACGCTTCTCGGCTCGTAAACTCGGTATCGAGAATACAGAGTGCTGGGATGTGGAAGAAGACGAAGTGGCACAAGGTACTGTTCAAGCAGCAGCAGCCGACGCTTCAAAATCATAATTCGTGAAATGCAACAAACAGGGACCCTGCTAATCGGGGTCCCTGTCTTTTTATGCATGATGACGTATCGGCTTGACGGTTTGTTCCGTCTCCGCCTTATTCAAGTATAAGTAACTTCCTGCAACGAACAACGCACCACCGACAATATTACCGAGTGTGGCGAAGAAGAGATTATAAAGGGCACCGCTAAAGGTGACGAGGTCCGACGGTACATAGTGGAGCGCGAGGGCGAAAACGCCCATGTTCGCAATCGAGTGCTCGAATCCAGCAGCGAAGAATACGACGACCGGAAGCATCGTCAGCATAATCTTCGCGACGTCATTGTTCGTTTTGAGCGGCATGAAGATGGCCAAACAGACGAGCACGTTACATAAGATTCCTTTCAAGAAAATAGCAAAGGCGTCTCCACCGATTTTCTTCGCGGCGACGACAGCGAGCAAATGGTCACCCGTCACGTCACCCATACTATGAGCCCCGATGACGAGAAGCGATAGCAAGACGGCACCAATCAAGTTACCGACCCAACTGAGTCCCCATATCTTTACGAGGTCGAACCAAGCGACACGTCCTCGTTTTGCACCAGTGTAGAGATACATGGTGTTGCTCGTGAACAACTCTCCCCCCATCCAGACAATGAAGACGAGTGCCACCGAGAAACTGGCGCCTGCAATCAGCATCGTACCGGGGACATCGATGAACATGTTTCCGACGGTGAATGAGAAGACGACTCCAATCCCGATTAAAAAACCGGCGATTATCGATCGTAACATGTATTGAGGAAATGAATGTTGAAGCAATGATGATTTCTTGAATGCGGCTTCTTCCATATAATCGACGACTTGCTTTTCCATGAAAAGACCTCCTTTAGACCCTTTCAGTCTAGGAGGTCGACGTCAAGTTTGCAATTGTTTTCACAAACTTTCAAGAAGTTCTCAAGAAACCGTTCACATCGTTGCCACGAGTTCAACTTTGATGCGGTCCGGGTCTTCAAAAAATAGTGCTGTATAGTTTGGGCCACCTGCGTGGGGGAAGCGTTCCGCGTACAATTGGCGAAACCCGTGGGATGCGAGTTGTTGCCGAACTTCTTCTAGTTGTGCGAGGGAAGACGCATGAAATGCCAAGTGATTAAGACCAGTCTTTTTTCGGTGATAAGGTGGCGTCAGGTGGGCCTCTTCCGTTTGAACGAACACGAGATATGTCTCGCCGTAACGATAACTCCGTCCTTCGGGCCATGATTGATAGAGCGTGTACCCAAGTTGTTCACAGAGGAGCCATTCCCAGGCACGAATACTGTCATGTAGGTTCGAAACGTAAAGTTCGACATGGTGAAGCATGAGAATCATCCTTTCGATGGACGTTTGAAAATGGTCCGTTCGGTATAATTGAACTATACAACGAATGAGGGAGGAAGCGTATGGATCGGACAGGGCTCGTCTCAAATATTTTGATTGCTGGAAAGACCGGTGTCGGAAAGAGTGCGTTCATCAACTATATATATGGACATGACGTCGCCGAATCGCGTGCCGGAAGTCCGGTCACTCAAGAAGGGCTTCACGAACACGAGTATTACGATTTAGAACGGGGCATCTTGTTTCGTTTTTTTGATACGTGGGGGCTCGAGGCGGACCGCTCTGAAGAGTGGCACCAAGCGATCCTCTCCATCGTCCATCAGCGTGAAGGCGCGCTCGATATCGCAGAGTGGTTTCATACGATTTACTACTTATTGTCCGTGCAGTCAGGACGTGTCGAGGCGTATGAGCTCGAAGCGATTTTAAAGCCATTATATGAGCGGGGGAGCAACGTCACCCTCATTCTGACTAACTTCAACGAAGACGACCCGATGAGTGTACAAAAGGCAGAGGCGATGGAACGGGTTTTGTTACGCGAACTGCCGATTGAAGAAGAGGACATCATCCGTGTCAACAGTGTCGAAAAGAAATTACTGACAGGGAAACGCGTCCCGGTAAAAGGGTATGAAGAGGTATGGAAGCGGAATCGGACGAACCTGTGGAAAGACATCGAACGAAAACTCCCCATCAATCTGACGAATCATCTCCTAGACGAGTTAGAGGATTGGCGAATTCGGAGTATCGCTTCGGCAGAGACGATTCGGATGCTGACCCCGCAAGCAATGATCAGTTGGAAAGCTAGAAAAATAGAGAAAGATTTAGAAAAGACGCTCGAAGAGGCCGCTTTGACGACGGAAGAGGCGATGGCAGAAGGGGTACGTCATTATATCCAACTCATGCAGCGGTACCCACTCGTCGGAGAACAAGCAGACCTGTTGTTTAGAACGAGACGAGTCGAGCTCGGATTTGACTATTCGTTCGGAAAAACCGTTCGAAAGATGGTTCTTGGAATGATTCCTGGGGTGCATTTCATCTATTGGGCATTCAAGCGTCGAACGGCAGAACGGGGAATCAAAAAAGCGATTGAACAGCAATACGCATCCGTAAGGCAAACAATTGAAGAAGAGATTCGGCGCGGCTTTGAACGTGAGATGCGTCAGCTTGGTCGCACGCTCAACTCATAAGGGGGAAACGTAAATGGAATCGACGAAACGATTTGATTTTAAGGATTATGATGTAAAGACAGAGCTCGAACGGTTACGGGGCAATGTCAAAAAACCAAACATCCTCATTGCGGGAGCAACGGGAGCAGGAAAGAGTTCTGTTGTAAACTACGTATTTGGACGTGATTTGACAAAAGTGGCAGCCGGGGAACCGGTCACAAGAGGAATTCATCAATATACGAGTGATGATATCGCAGTCACCTTGTTCGACAGTGAAGGATATGAGATCGGGAGTGCGCGGCAACAACATTACGAAGAGGAAGTCATCGGATTTGTAGAGAACGCAAAGCGGCAAGAAGCATCCAAACGAATCCATCTCGTCTGGTATACCATCAACGCTGCGACAAAGCGTGTCACGCCACTCGACAAGGCCTTGATTCGCCGTCTACGTGAATCGACTGCTGTCGCCGTCGTATTCACACAAATCGATCAGGTCGATTTAGATGAACTGACGGCATTGCGGAATGAACTGAATGGAATCCTTCCGGAAGATGCAATCTTCCAAGTCAGCATTTCTTCGGAAATATTGAACAATGAAACATTGCGTCAATACGTTGATTGGGAACGGTTGATTGTGTGGTCGGTGGAACAGCTAGATGCTTCCTTACAGGAAGGGCTCTTGATGGAGATTCATGCAGAGAGTGAAACGATGCTCAAGTTAAAGCGTAAGAAGGCGAATCGAATCATCTCAGGCTATGTCGCAAGCGCGGGAACGGCTGCTGCGGTTCCGCTCCCATTTGCTGATGCCGTGGCATTGACGCCGATTCAGGTGACGATGAGCGTCCATCTATTTCGTTATTGGGGTGTCAAAGCGAGTGATGATTTGTTGAAGACGCTCATTGGGAGTACGATCATTCCACAAATCGGTCGCACGTTATCGAAAACGATTCTCTTGAACGTCATGAAGTTTTTCCCGGGAGCGAACGCCGCAGCCGGTGTCATCAATGCGACCGTCGCATCAGGAATCACGTGGGCCATCGGACTCGCCATTAACGAAATCGCCTATCGAAACGCTATGGATTCATCGAAAACGATTGAACAATTGTTAAATCAAGAGTTCGGGTCACTGTTTGAACAGTATTTGAAGCAAAAGCCGAAGTCGGATCAACCCTCTTAACGCTTTCCATTTGTTAGACTACAAGTAAGTGTAGAGAGGGGGAGAAAAATGAAAAAGCGAATCTATATTACGCGTCGCTTGCCGGAAGAGGCAGTCGAACCGCTTCGCGAACACTATGATGTGCGCATGTGGGAGCATGAAGGGGAAAGTGTGCCGCGAGAGGTTCTTTTAGAAGAAGCGTCATCTGCGCATGCGCTCTGGACCATGCTCAGCGACACGATTGACCGTGAAGTGTTTGAGCGTGCCACACAGTTAGAGGTCGTCTCCAATTTGGCGGTCGGATACAACAATATTGATTTGAACGCAGCGAAAGAGAATGGCGTCATCGTCACCAACACACCAGATGTCTTGACAGAAACGACAGCAGATTTGACGTTTGGCCTCATGATGATGACGGCACGACGTCTCGGAGAGGCGGAACGTGACTTGCGCGCCGGGGAGTGGAAGTCCTGGCTGCCGATGGGCTACGTCGGGATGGACCTTTATCAAGCGAAATTGGGTATCATCGGCATGGGACGAATCGGTGAAGCGGTCGCACGTCGTGCAAGAGGATTTGATATGGAGGTTCTATATCATAACCGGACACGGCGTCATGAGTCGGAGTCGATGTATGGCTTCACTTATGCGGAACTCGATGAGCTGTTGGCGCAATCTGATTTCGTCGTCGTTCTCGCGCCGCTCACGGACGAGACACGGGGAATGCTCGGGGCTAAAGAGTTTGCCAAGATGAAGGAAACATCCATTTTCATCAATGTGGCTCGTGGAGAAATCATCGATGAACAGGCGCTATATGAAGCACTTAAAGCGAGGAAGATTTGGGGAGCGGGATTAGACGTATTCACAAAAGAACCAATCGACCTCGGTCATCCATTATTGACGCTTCCGAACGTGACGACATTACCGCATATCGGGAGTGCAACGATTCGGACACGTCTGGCGATGATGGCATTGAATCGAGATGCCATCACAAATGTGCTCGAAGGGAAAGAACCGAAGAATCGTTTGACGTAAGAAGAGCCTGACGCGGGTGCGTCAGGCTCTTTGTTACTATGTTAGAAACGTCGGATATTATCCGGATCTTCTACGTCATTTCGATAAGCACGATCATCGAGACCACGTAGTTTTTCCTCGCGATCTGGATTCTTCGTTTCTTTATCCAGTTTATCTTGCTCCGGGTCTACGGGATGGCTTGGGTCGACGGTCTGAGCCTCACGGTAAGGTTTTGAGTCGATTTCCAATCCATCGTCAGTATGACTACCGAGATGAGTCGATGATGCGTCTTGATATGGTTTCGAATCGACTGTCACCCCGTCTTGATGACGACGTTCAAAGTCTTCATCCACATAAACGAGGATTTTCCCGGCTTCTACATCGTCATAGTGATGTTTTACTTCCTCTTCGCTCAGTCCCATGTTGCGTAGACCAGCGTGCACGTCTTCATGACCGCTGAGGAACGCCCGAACCTTATCGAACCAGCTCGCTTGATGGGTCGCTTCCGTATGAACATCTGTATCACGTCTCAAAATCGAAACGTTGTCTTCATGTTTTGTGACGACATAAATGTGTGAGTCTTCATAACCTTTCGCTCGCAACTCCTCGATTTTCCCAAGTGCTGCATCCTGCGTATCGTGCATGCTGATAAATCGTTTCTCATTCATAGTCGTTCCTCCTTATAATCGGCGATGATCTTCTAATCCAGAATGACCGCGTACAATCGGATCATCCTTTGTGCCACGTGGATTCTCGTCGTGATCGTTAAATGGTTTCGCGTCAAAGGCGATCCCATCCGCTTTTTCCCCTTTATCATGATCGAGCTCACTGTCTTTTTTATACATGTTCGGATAGCGGTCGTACGAGTGTCGATCGATGTAGAGTAAAATCTGTCCTTCATCGATTGCATCATAATACTGTTCCGCTTCGGCATCGTTTAGCCCCATATTCCGTAACTCATCACGAATGCGGTCACTTCCGTGTAGGAATGCTTTGACACGGTCAAGCCAATTGACGTCACGAATACCGGACTCGGCATTTACATCCGTGTGGTCACGTAACGCAGAAATTTCCCCGTCCCGCTTGGCGACAACATGCATATTTTTTTCAGCTTCCCCTGCAGCTTTCAGCTCTTCCACTTTGTGCATGACTTCCTGTTCGGTCTGGAACAAGCCAATCATTTTTCGATCTGACATCGAATAACCCCCTTTAGAATCTCCAATCTAAAACAAGCGTCACAATAGGAGTAATTTCCGTTCTCGCCATAATCGAAACAAAAAACGCCATCTCCTAAGAGGAGTGGCGTGGTTAGTAATAAAGCATGAGCGTATCGTCTCCGAGAGAACAACGTGTACTCTTCCAGACGAACTCGATTAATGTCCAGATGGCCATAAAGCCACTGATCGCCATTAAAATGAGCGCATAGAGTGGGGTCAACTGAATGATGAATGACCAACCAATTGTCATTAAGAGCGGTTGAATCAGAAAAATAGACATGATGTAGACGATAACGATGAGCAAGGCGAACGCAATACGCCGACCGAGCGTCTGGATGTAATGTCGAAAACGGGTCAATATGCCGAAGATGGCACCGGTCACGAGGACGGGTAACAGGAAGGCCAGATAATCAATTGGATACGTCGACATGGGGGCGGTGAATAGTCGACCGCTAAAGACATCGTCAATCACGAGCAGTAAGTTGGCGTAGGCAAATGCCAAAATCATACCTAGTAGCCAGCCGAAGCGGTTCCAAATCGTACGAGACGATTTGAGTGCTTCAATCTTTGTGTAGGCGAGGAAGGCAAGGTCGCGCACTTCGATTTCTTTTAACGAAAGCTTGGCTTCGTCCAATTGATTGACGGCCCAATCGAATTCACGGTTTGCTTGCGCTTTTTCATGAGGTTTTAATTCATCCGAGGCATCAATCAACACGTGATAGCGTCGACGATATTCTTCATTTGTTTCGGGTTGTTCAATGAGGAAACGAGCGTATTCCTGAGGATCTTGGTTTAAAAGACTTTCGAGCGACTGACCACTTTTCTCTGCATGCCGGATATATCCAGCAAGTGCGAGTAGATGGCGATCCGCTTCTGCCTCATTTCCAAGTAGTTCGATGAGGCGCTGGCGCACGTCGTTAAAGAACTGTTGGACGTTCGGGTCGTGAATCATATTCGGTTCCAGGGAGATTCCTCTCCTTTCTTGGTTTGTCATGGTCAAGCCGGAGGTTCGTCGTTATGAGAAAGTTTAAGTGACTCGAAATCACCTTGCTCGATACTTCGAATCAAAATTTCGCTTCCACCCATATTTGTCGAAAGCGGGATGGAGTAGACGTCGCAAAGACGCATCAATGCGCTCACATCCGGTTCATGAGGTTGAGCAGTTAATGGATCTCTGAAAAAGATGATCATATCCATCTCCCCGCGTGCGACGGCAGCACCGATTTCTTGGTCCCCTCCAAGCGGTCCGGATCGGAAGCAATGGACAGGCAAGCCGGTCGCTTCAGCGATTCGCTTACCCGTTGTACCGGTCGCAAACAACTGATGTTTCTTTAGTATATGGGTGTAAGTTTTAATGAGGACGATTAAATCATCTTTCTTCTTGTCGTGAGCCACTAAAGCGATATTCATCCTAAATTCCTCCTAACATGACGTCTCTTGTTATTCGTATCATATCTCGCATCATTTGACACGATTTCTCTCTTAATAACGTACCCATTTCCAATGAATCGTAATAGTCTGTAAACGAATTGACTTACAGTTCAGGTTTGATGGTTTTGAAATATAGGTATGTATGAAATAGCACTGTTAAATAAAAACAATCATTTCATGTGAAAAGGAGGAAGATTCGATGAACAATACAACGTATAACTTCAATACGTTCATGTCATGGTTACCAGAGCTTTTGCTGGCAATTGTTATTCTCGTAGTCGGTTATATCTTGGCGAAAGTATTGGAAAACGTGACACGTAAAGCATTGAAGAAAGCCCGATTGGATGAGCGGGCGGGTATTAAAAAAGATGGGGAGAAAGGAGAAAAGTGGACGCCTGAACGCATTATTGGAAAAGTGGTGTTCTTTGGCGTATTACTCCTCGCATTCCTGATTATCTTTGAATTCATGAACATTCCAGCCATTACGCAGCCATTCAGTCAGATTTATGAAGGGTTCTCTGGATTGATTATCGGTGTCATCAAAGCCGGCTTGATTTTATTGGTCGCTTGGGTCATCGCCACCTTATTGAAAAAGGGAATTCAGATGGCGGGACATCGTTTGAATTTGAGCAAGCTGATGGAAAAAACGGGACAAGAATCGACAAGTGTCAACCAAACGAAGTGGGTCGACACGGTCGCGAACATCGTCTTCTATCTCGTGCTCTTATTGGCGTTACCTGCTGTACTTGATGCACTTGGACTTCGTGGGGTCAGCGGACCATTCGAAGATTTATTGAACAGTTTCCTCGGATTCATTCCGAAACTTGTCGCAGCAGCGCTCATTTTTGCAATCGGGTATGTGGTTGCGAAGATTGTCCGCGACATTTTGACGAAATTCCTCGAAGCTGCAGGACTAGATCGCTTGGCAGAGCGATTCCATCTATCTGATTACGTGAAGGGATCGAGTCTTGCGAAAGCAATCGGTACAATCGTCTTCATCTTCATCATGATTCCGGTCACCATTTCAGCACTTGAGGCGCTCGATATTCGAGGGATCTCGGAACCAGCGATTGCGATGCTCAATGATGTACTGGTCATGATTCCAGACATTCTCGTTGCAGTCGTCCTCGTCCTCGTCGGGGTGTTCGTTGCAAAATGGTTGAAAGGGGTCGTTGTATCACTTCTTGAAAATCTTGGCGTCAACTCGTTGGCTCAAAAAATGGGCTTCGGGGAACGTGCGTCTTCGATGTCAATTGCCCAAGTGGTCGGTGTCATTGTCCAAGTAATCGTGATCTTGCTCTTCGTATCCGAAGCGCTTCAAGTCGCGAATCTTGAGTTCATGGCATCCCTCGCAACAGCCATCTTTGCTTACTTGCCGATGGTCATTGCAGCACTCATTATCTTGGCAGTCGGATTTTGGTTGGCGAACATGGCAGAGCGCTTAGTTGGAAGTGTACTTGTTGATGGAGCTGGACAACCGAGTGCGCTTCGCTACGTAGCGAAGTATGCGATTCTCGGACTCGTCTTCTTCATGGCAATTAGTCAGCTCGGCATCGCACCGATGATTGTCAATACAGCATTCCTTCTTATTCTTGGAGCTGTTGCCCTTGCCTTCGGTCTTGCTTTCGGTCTTGGTGGTCGCGAGACGGCGGCACGTTATTTGAAAAAGGCAGAGCGACGCATTGATGAAACGGAAGTTTCAAAAGAAGGTCTCGAGCAGGAGAAAGAACAGATGAGCCGCGAAGCGGAAGTTGCAAAACAACAAGCGAAGCAAGGCGTGGAGCAGTCGAAACATGAAGCGGAACAATCGAAACACGAGTTGAAGCGAGATGTTCAAAATCCAAAAGTTGACCATGTTGATGGACCGGAACCGAATCCGTTCCATGAAAACATCACTCCGGATCAGGACAATCGATCACTTGATGATAACGATGGTCCGTTACGCCCATAATCGATGCTTGAACGGGTCTCCTACAAGGAGATCCGTTTTTTTGTGTTCAACTCAAGCATAAATCTGGTCGATAGTAAAAGAAAAGAGTGTAGGGGTGAGGGGAATGTTTGAACGTTTTCAACGGACGCTCGTGATGAACTATATCATCGGCTCAGGTTTGGCCGTCTTTGGAGTAGGTGGTGTCTTTATTTTTCAAACGCTTGACCTGTCCATTCGAGAGATTTTACTACTGTTAGGCATCATGTTGGGGTCAGGGATAGTTATGATTTTCTCAGAACTACTCTTATACCGTCGCCACATTCGACCGATCCGACAGCTTTTTATGACCGAATCCCCATCGATTGACGAATTGACGTCGGCATTCGAACAAGCAAGTCGATTCCCGATTTTAACGGTACAACGGATTTTAGGTCCTCATTTGTTTGGATTATCCATCCCGTCAATTGGTTTAACCTCCGTTTTTATTCAGATGGGGTGGATTGACTTACCTTATCGTTTGATCGGCTTGGCTGCAATCGGGGCCGTCATGATTGCGGTACTACATGCCTTGATTGAATATTTTTTGACGGTTCGATCGGTTGAACCATTACTTGTATACATGAAAGAAAGGCATCTCGAACTTTATCATCTGCCTATTCATGCAACGTATCGATCATTTAGTGTCCGAACTAAATTATTGATCAGTATGCTCATTACGGGTATCTTTCCCATCATGTTGTTCATGTTGGCGTCGAGTGTCCAATTGTCGACTTCGACTCGAACGGATACGTATTGGAATTGGGCGCTCGTGATTCTTGTCATCATCGTCGGAATTGCGGTGTTATGCAGTTTCTTACTCTATGACAACATCAAACGTCCGATTGGATTTTTGACGTCCGGCATCGAACAGATGGAGTCGGGACAACTTCAGAAAATCGAGAATCCGTACTTAGATGAGTTCGCCCAACTGATTGGGGGATTCAATCAAATGGTTGAGACGGTAACTGCTCGTGAACAAGAAAACGCACAGCTGTTAGACAGCCTCTTCATTTTATTCGCAGCAACGCTCGATGCACGTGATCCCTACACAGCAGGTCATTCGGAGCGTGTCGCGATGTATTCCGTTGAGCTTGCTCGCGCCATTGGCTTACCGCATGCACAAGTCGATTTACTCAACAAGTCGGCACTTCTACATGACATCGGGAAAATTGGAATTCGAGATGACGTCCTACTAAAAGAAGGGAAGCTGACAGACGAAGAGTTTTCAAAAATTCAAGAACATCCGACCATTGGCATCCATATTTTGAGTCAAATTCATTTACCTGCATCGCTTCAACCGATTTTAGCCGGAGTTCGATCGCACCACGAACGAATCGATGGGAAAGGATACCCGGACCGCTTACATGCGGTCGACATTCCGTTATTCGGAAGAATCATGGCGATTGCCGATGCTTATGATGCCATGACATCAGATCGACCCTATCGGTCAGGGATGCCAGTGGAAAAGGCGCTTTCCATATTGGAGAGCGGGCGGGGAACACAATGGGACGCGGAATTTGTGGACGTATTCGTCCAGCTTCGTCGTCAGGCCATATCAGCATAAGAAAAGGAGCAGCACCTCGTGTGCCGCTCCTTTGTCATATAGTTTGAAAGGCATATACCCCGAATACAGCTCCAATGACGACAACGACGAGGTTGACCCGTAGTAGCGCCAGGAAAGTGGCAACCACTCCTCCGAATAAGGCAGACGAGGTGGTGGTCGTGGAGGATAGGACGCCCGGAAAAATCAAACTAGCCAGTACCGCATACGGGATGAAGGAAAGAAATCGTTTCATATATGCCGGTAACGCCAATTCCTTTAGCCAGAGTAGCGGGACGAGGCGAGGGAGATACGTGACAAGTGCCAATCCTAGAACGAGTAGAAACAACGATATCATGTGACCTCTTCCTCCTTAAATACGAAAGCACCGATTCCGGCTGCGACAACGGTCGCGACGATGATTCGAATCCCATCTGAGATTGAGAAGAACGGGGTGATGACCCAATGGAGTATGGCTTGAATAATGATAGCTAAGCTTGCTACGACGAAGACGGGACGAGTCGTTAATGATGGAACGAGTAACCCGATGAACATCGCATATAGCGCAATCCCCATACTCGCCTGTAATGTGCTTGGAAGACCGAAGGCGAGGAAGACCCCCATCCACGTCCCGACATTCCAAGCAAGAAATGCGATTGTATTCAACCCGAGCACGAACATACCGGAACGGGCCTCTTGACGAGTAGAGGCGATGCTGAACGTTTCGTCGGTCACACCAAACGCGATGGTAGCCAATAGTCTTCGAGATGTACTCTCAATCCGTTGGGATAGTGAGGCGGACATTAAAAAATGGCGAGAGTTTAGAATGAACGTCGTCAAAATGATTTCCCAATACATCGAACCGGCCATCAGAAGTTGTACCGTAATGAACTGACTTGCCCCGGCAAAGATCAAAAAGGACATCGATAATGTGATAGCATTCGGCAAGTTGAAAGATTGTGCCAAAAGACCGAAGGCAATCGCAATCGGGATATATCCGATGGCGACGGGAATGCCGGCGCGTAGTCCTGCGCGAAACGTGGGTTGCGGTGAAGTTGGTGATGTGGGATGAATCGAAGTCGCCATGATAGCCCTCCTCCATAATTAAGATGATTTCTATGTCATTCGGGATGAATAAACGGTTTCCTGCTCAAATGATAAAAAAGAGGGTATACATGTATCGTTAAGGAGGGTGGTCACATGAGTCGTGCTGAAGAATTTTTGGCATCCTATCATCGAATCGAGGACTACTTGAGTCGAGAGATGGGAGATGGGCAACATTTCAGTTTTAGTAACATGGTGAATCGGTTAGCGAAACAAAATCCAATCATCGACCGGTATAAAGAAGATTTACATCAGATGAGTCAACTACGAAATGCCATCGTCCATGAGCGGCGTGAACCTGATTTTATTATCGCGGAGCCACACGAGTCGCTTGTTGCATTGATTTTAGAAGTAGAGCGAGAGCTCCTTCATCCACGTCTCGTCATTCCATTGTTTGCGAAATCGGTGGTGACGTTTCAGTCGGAAGATTTTTTGACGGAAGTACTCCGGGAGATTCGAGATAAAAATTATTCGCAATTCCCTGTATATCATGACAATGGGTCTTGGCGCGGACTGTTGACGAAAAAAGGAGTGACCAGTTGGCTAGCCGAAACAATCGACGGGCCCAACTTGTCACTCAAAGGAGTTCGGGTGAAGCACGTGCTCCACCACGATCCGCATATGCACCGGTATCGATTCATTCGAAAGGATGCGACCGTAATCGAGGCACAGCACTGCTTTACGCAAATGAAAGAGGGCGCACGATATGACGCACTTCTGATTACAGAGACCGGAAATCCGGATGAACCGCTACTCGGCATCATCCGTCCTCAAGATTTATTGAACGCGCTCCGTTGAGGCGAGATGTTCAATGGCGACCTCATATTGGGTAACGGTGTTGCCGAGGACGATTGGTTTCACTTCTGAAGTCCCGTCATCACGTTTCTTATGGGCGTGCTTATAAGCATTGCTGTCGCGCCAGTTCTCAAAGCTGTCTGCATCACGCCACGTGGTCATGATGACGACATGATCCATCGCCTCATCAGACGTATCCGTCAACACTTGCATACGGACAAAGCCATCCATCGCTTCGATTCCTTTTGTCGTTTCGAAGCGTGCTTTGACCGCGTCGGCCTTTCCTTTTTCAACGTCTAGTTTGTTCATCACAATCCACATCCCACATTTCCCCCTATACGAATAAGATGACTCCATTATAACGTGAACAGGGAATTGCCTGAAAAAGGATGCTCACTCAACGTTTGCTCCACCATTCTTCGAACGCCCAGTTCTTCTGCTTCATCATCGTCGCTTCAGTGACACCGACATAACGCAAATGCCAAGGTTCGTAATTGTATCCCGTGATTTTCTCTTTTCCTTTTGGATAGCGGACGATAAATCCATAGAGATGGGCGTTTTGAAGCATCCATTTCCCTTCAGGCGATCGGTCGAAGGATTCATATAGCCCTAGACGCATGCGTTGACTCGTCATATCAACGGCGAGACCCGTTTGATGTTCACTATGACCGGGACGTGCCACATATTTTGAAGCATATGCGACCCCACGTGTGTTGACGTAATAGGCATAGAGTGACTTTTGTGTCGAGTAAGATCGGTAGGCGCTAAGGGCGTATAACGTATGACCTTGCTTCCGACCGGCGTAATATAGTTTAGCCAGAGCGTAAGCTGCTTCCGCTGTCATCAAGGTCCGTTCACTCCCTTTTTGATAAACAGTTGGAATGGTTAATGTGACAAGTTGTGGGGAACGGTAAGTGGACGGGAGTGCATTCGCCTTGTTGACTAGTCGTAAACGGTCTGCAGAAGGCATTTTAGGGATGCCGGCTTTCAAGTTGGCAGAGGGAGTGAAGTACTTCGTATTTCCGATATAGACGTTCGACCAGCTCCGGTTATAGGTCGTGTAGCGGACCGGGACGTTCGTTCGTAGCGTCTTAAGAATTGGAGAAGATTGCATGGCACGACCGTACAAATACGTCGTTTTAATCGTATAACCTGGTTGTGGGGACGAGGATGCCGCTGTCACCGGCGACACTTGAAACAACAGCAAACAAATGATCAAGATACGCAAGGACTTCATGGCAAAACGCCTCCTCGAGAGTTAGATGATGTTCCTTTTCCCGTTTTCTTGATAGATTGTGCATCTTTTATCCATCTTTAGGTCGGAAGAGGATACGGCTTGGGCCCGATGAAGGTGAGCAAGAAATCCATTACAATTAAAATAACGAATGAGATCGTAGAGAGGAGTGAGCGAATGGAAGCTTTAGTCGGTTTACCACTTTTATTGCTCGTCCTATTCTTTGCCTTTTTGTATTTTAATATCAAAGGGCTATCGAATATGTGGAAGGACTATAATCGAACGAAATCGATGATTCCGCTTGGTTTTTTCATCGTCGGGATTATCGGGATTTTCACAGGGGTGTGGACGTGGCTCGTCATTTTGATTTATTACGTCGTCCGACCGAAAGAATAAACACTGTATGCAGACGCATACAGTGTTTTTGCTATACTGAGGACGAGGTGTTGAGATGGAGAAATTGATAAAAGCATGGTTTATCGTGACGTTGATCACGTTTGGAATCTTTAAGCTCGGTGAAGTGCTGACGACCCCTTACTCGGAAACACCGGGTGAAGGGAATCTATACTGGATTGTTCTCTTGATTGGATGGCCGTTTCTTTTATTGTTTATTTGGATCACCATTCGTTTGACACATCGAGTCGTCTCTTCTGTGCGACCGTTTGGAAAGGTCAGTTTAGCGATAGGAAGTTTCGTCATGGCCGGTATAGCTTGGATGACCAACCAATCACAGGCGACGTCTCTTCGAGAAGGAATTCGTTTATCAGCCAATGAGTCGTACGCAGAAGGATGGAACCAGTTCACGAATATCATCTATATGAACCAGCTGACGTTCTTCCTTTTGACGGTCAGTTGTATGGGAGTAGGAATTCTCTCATCATTCTTCCTGAACAAAAAACAGCGAGACGAAGCCGTGTGAGCTTCGTCTCGCTGTTTTTATAGGTGTTCTTTATAAAGACGTGCATAGCGATCCGCAGCGATGATGGCGTCAGCAACTTCTTCAGGTGTAACATCGAAACCGCTATGAATCGTTTCGCCATCTGCCGTGGCCGCTTTCCCGACCTTCAAGATATCGTCTCGAGATGCATCTTTCAATTTGATATCTTCAAGTGTGACCGGTAAGTCGAGTGCCATATAAAAGGCAACATACTGCTCGAACTCTTCTTGAGGGCGTCCTTCGAGTGCGAGTTGCACGAGTGTTCCAAATGCAACTTTTTCACCGTGCGTCAAATGGTGGATGTCTCCTTCAAGTGCGGTGAATCCATTGTGAATGGCATGGGCTGCAGCCAAGCCACCACTTTCAAAGCCGAGCCCGCTCAATAAGGTGTTGGCTTCCACAACAGCTTCAAGCGCAGGTGTGACGACTTTTGCTTTGACAGCTTCATACGCTTGAATACCGTATGTGAACAGAACCTCTTCACACCGTTCGGCAATCGCCTCCGCTGCAAGTGTCGGGACACCGCCAGCCATCGTCTTGCCTCCGAATGCCAGGACACTTCGCACTTCCACCCATGTGGCCAATGCATCGGCAATACCTGACGCTAAGAAGCGTGGCGGTGCTTGTGCAATCAATTCCGTATCCACAAGGACGAGATCCGGATTCTTTTTATAGAAACGGTAGCTTTCGAAATTGCCTTCCTCTGTATATATGACCGACAATGCGCTCGTCGGTGCATCCGTAGAGGCGATGGTCGGTACAATGACGATACGCGCATCCAATTCATCTGCGACCGCTTTTGCTGTATCGAGCGTTTTCCCACCGCCGAGACCGATAACAAACGCTGTTTCATGCTTCTTAGCGTCTGTAGCGATTCGAGTGATTTCGTGCTTCGACGCTTCTCCGATGAAATCAGCTTTCGTCGCCTTGAGCTGGCTCGCTTGCAGAGACTGGGTCACCCGTTCGCCGATCAACTCCCATACGACGTCATCCGCGATGAGTAAAGCGTTGGAACCGAAGTGAGCGACAAACTCTCCGATGCGATCAATCGTTTGTTTCCCTTGCACATACTTGGCCGGACTGATGAAAATGCGTTCTGACATAGTGAACTCCATCCTTTCATATCAGGTTTGGTGTAAGTGCTTACAAGGCAATCATACTACAACTGGTAAAGAATATACGTGAAGATTACATGAAGAACGGCAGCTGACCAAGCACAAGCAATAGGATGATGATGGCGACGACAATGAGAAATCCCCAGTCGTTCATTCGTTTCGTCATAGCACACGTCTCCTTCATGGGTTGGAATTGCAATTCTTCCTCAGTATAGAAGGTGGTAAGAAAAAGGGAGGATGAATAAATAACCAGGTTAAAAAAAGTTTCGCCTTGTCGTGAGCGGACAGGTCATCGGGTTTAACAGATGATGAATCGGGAACACTAGAGTCGTATGTTGATTTTCTTGAAGGAGGAATTGAGTATGTCGAAACATGTACTGATTGTCACAACGTCAGCAAATCAATTATCAAATGGTCATGCAACGGGATTATGGCTTGAAGAGTTTGCCGTCCCTTATTTATTGTTCGAAAAAGAAGGGTATAAAGTGACGGTCGCGAGTATCGAAGGTGGAGACGTGCCAATCGATGCGAATAGTTTAGAAGATGGTTTGTCAGAAGACATTCTCAACACACGGGAATTGCTTAAAGACACAGCCCGTCTCGATCAAGTCGCAGACGAGTCGTACGATGCAATCTTCTTACCGGGAGGTCACGGGACAGTTGTCGATTTCCCAGGGAATGAAACATTACAACGTGTCATTCGTAACGTATACGAAAGTGGAAATATTGTCGGGGCAGTTTGTCACGGACCAATTGGATTGGTCAATGTGAAACTCAGCAACGACGAGCCACTCGTTAAAGATAAACAGGTGACAGGGTTCACCGATGCGGAAGAAAAAGAGATGCAACTCGATTCTGCCGTACCGTTCTTACTTGAAACGGGACTACGCAATCAAGGCGGGCAGTTCAAAGGAGCTGACAACTGGGCGGTGAACGTGGCAGTTGACGAACGTCTCGTCACTGGTCAGAACCCTCAGTCTTCTGAAGCGGTCGGGAAAGAACTTGTTAAGCTACTCGGATAATCGTGTGAAGCAACTTCGAATGTCGAAGTTGCTTTTTAGTGTTTGGACATATGTCCTTTTCAAGTCTTCTTTCTTTTCGTAAAGTCAGACGGAGAGAAAGGGGAATGACATGGGAATTTTATTTGCCATCTTATCAGGGACGTTCATCGCCCTTCAAGGAATCTTTAATGCAAAACTAGGAGATGCAGTAGGCGCATGGATGTCCGTCACCATCGTTCATTTTGTCGGACTTCTGTTGGCACTTGCGATTTACTTCTTCAAGCGAGATGCGGACATGACAGCCTTTAAGCGCGTACCTTGGTATTATAGTTTAGGAGGATTGTTCGGTGTATTCGTTGTCTTCGGCGAATTGACGGCGATTCAACAACTAGGGGTCACATGGGCAATCTGTGTATTGCTTGTGGCACAATTAGTAGGAGCCTTCATCATCGATTTGAATGGTTGGTTTGGTGTCAAACGGAAACCGATGAACACGGGACAGGTCATGGGACTCGTCTTGATGGTTGTTGGAATCGGAATCTATACATTTTCTTAAGGAGTTCACTTTACATGATGAATACTATGGATGCACTGACACGATTGCAGTGGAATCATCTGTTTTCGAATGAAACGCTTGAGTCCTCGTCCGTAGTGACATATGCGTCTGGGACCATGTTATGTTCGAACGATCAGCACATCGAATCTTTATTCGTCGTCCTTGAAGGGCGTGTCAAAATTTATACGCTCAGTGAAGAAGGGAAATTGCGATTGTTGCGTCTGAAGGCTGCTCCAACATTGATTGGAGATATCGAGTATGCGAGCGGACGCAATGTATTGCATACGGTTGAAGCGGTTGGTCCCGTAACATGTCTGCGCATCCCTTTCGAGGCGCTTCGAAGATATAATCGAACGGTCGAATTCACGGAGCATCTGTTACGAGGCGTGTCCGAAAAATTATTCATTGAGGCGAACGCCTCGTCGAATCATCTCATGTCGACTCTAGAAGAGCGCTTGGCCGGTTACTTGATTTCACTCAGTGAATCAGGGAATGAACTGTTTCAAGCGGAGATGAGTCAACTGAAGCGTAAAGAAGTCGCAGAGTGGCTAGGGACGAGTTATCGTCACTTGAACCGAACGTTGCAGGCATTCGTGGATGAAGGATTGGTCAAACGAACGAGAAAAGAAGTCATCATTTTAAATAGTGAGCGATTGAAAGAACGTGCGAACGGCATGTTTTATGAGTAAGGAGGGGTTATATGATTTTTGGTATCATCTGTTCGGCTGTGGCTGGGGCATTTATTAGCGTACAGGCGGCGGTCAACGCGAAAATGAACACAAATTTAGGGGCTTGGGCCACCACCGTATTGGTCTTTATCGTTGGTTTGGTCGGATCCATCATCCCGTTGTTATTATTTGGAGGAAACCTTGCTGGATTACGTGACTTGTCGCCAATCTATTGGCTTGGTGGTTTGCTTGGGGTCGGGGTCGTGTACTGTGTCATGCGCAGCATCCAGTTACTCGGACCCACGTTGTCTGTGTCACTCATTCTCGTGTCACAACTCATTTGGGCGTTAGTCGTCGATTTATATGGCGCCTTCGGGATGCCTCAAATCACGTTATCGGCCGGACAAATTGTAGGGCTCACCATCCTTCTTGTCGGGGTCATTCTCTTTAAACAGTCTCAGACGGCGGCTATCGCCAAACAAGCTGTCAATGAAGCCACTTCTTGAGGAGTGGCTATTTTTCTGAGCAAAACGGGTACAGGTTGGTAACGATTTTTTGTTAAAATGAAGCAGTATGGTTTAAAAATTAGCTGAGGTGATGAAAAAAGTGGATTCTTCCATAGTGATTGATTTGTTGATTGTTTTGTTTTTGATTGTGTTGAACGGGATTTTTGCGATGACAGAAATTGCGCTCATCTCATCGAAACCTGCAAAACTTGAGGTTGAAGCAAATCGAGGGAAACGAAGTGCAAAGATTGCGCTTCATTATTCGAAAGACCCGACAGATTTGTTGTCGACCGTTCAAGTCGGAATCACATTGATTGGGATTATTAACGGGGCCTACGGGGGCGCGCGCTTCTCGGCACCGCTCGCATCGGCGTTTGAACAAGCTGGGATGAGTACGCAGTATGCCGGAACCGTTGCTTATGTGGCCGTCGTTACAATCATCACGTATCTATCCCTGATTATTGGTGAATTGGTCCCGAAACGGATTGCGCTCGTTTCGCCTGAGAAAGTCACGATGGCGATTATTCCTTCGCTCGATTTATTCAGTAAAGTGATGAAACCGTTCATTTGGATTTTATCGAAATCGACACTCTTTTTGTTCAAATTGTTAGGGTTGAAGGCGGAACAGACGAGTGGGGAGACTGAGCTCGAGATCAAACAACTCTTGTTTGAAGGCGCCCAGCAAGGGCAGTTCGCTCATGAAGAAGTTCGACAAGTCGAACGTGTCTTTGCGTTTCATGATCAATTGATTTATGAGCTCATGCAACCACGGACGACGCTCGAATGGGTCGACTTAGAAGATGACATGGACGATATGAAGAAATCGATCTATGAAAGTAAACATAACAAGTTACCGGTTGGACGCGACTCGCTTGACGATTTTGTCGGGTACATCGACGTACGTGACATCTTGACGTTGCCGACACTGCGTGAGCCGTCACAGATTTTGAAGCGCATCAAACAGCCGCTCATCGTTCCAAAACAGCGAGAGGCGAGCCAGGTGCTTCAAATGATGCAGAAAAATGGTGTGGAAATCGCCTTTGTTTTAGACGAATACGGCGGATTCCTTGGTATGGTCACCTTGTTCGATATTTTAGAAGAAATCGTCGGAGAGGTGATGATTGAAGAGGATACACCAGAAGTGGTACGTCGTGAAGATGGGTCGTATTTGGCGGATGGGTTACTCGGGATTGAGGATTTGAAGCGAACGTTCGAGATTCGGGATGACCGATTCGACGAAGGGCGCAACTCCTATCATACGCTCGCGGGACTCGTCATTTACGCACTCGGCGATTTTCCGAAACGGGGGGATGTGGTCGAAGCGTACGGTCTTCGCTTTGAAGTCGTGGATATGGACGGAAAACGTGTCGACCAAGTACTTGTCTCAGAACTACATGAACCAATTACAGAAGAGGACTGATGCGATGCATCAGCCCTCTTTTTCGTGTACCATCCACGTTCGTTGTAAAGCACCTAACAAGACCTGAGCTGTGTGCAGCATCGCCCGTTCATCCACATCGAAGCGAGGATGATGGTGCGGGAAGATTGCAGAGAGCTCGGGATTTCCTGCCCCTGTGAAGAAAAAACTACCAGGAACGCGCTCGACATAATAAGCGAAATCTTCTCCGACCATGAGCGGTGCCATCTCAATGACACCGTCTGCACCAACGACCTCCACCGCACTCTCACGGACGAGTTCCGTTTCGGTCACATGATTCACGACAGCAGGATATCCTTTTATATACTCCAATTCATAATCAGCATCACTCGCCTCACAGACGGAACGGATGATCCGTTCCATATCGGAGATGATTTTTTCTTGTGTCTCCCGAGTGAATGTACGCACGGTGCCAGATAATTTGGCTTCTTCGGCAATGACGTTGAACGCTTGCCCGGAGTGGAGCGTACCGATGGTCAGCACGGCAGGTTCGAGCGGATCGATGCGCCGACTGACGACCTGTTGGAGATGATTTGCCACGTTCACGGCAACCATGAGGGCATCAACTGTATGTTGCGGAATCGCGCCATGTCCACCTTTTCCTGTAATGGTCAATTCAAAGCGATCTGCCGCAGCCATGACAGGACCTGTTTTCACGCCAATCGTTCCGAACGGAAGTGGTGTCCAAATGTGCGCACCGTATATATAATCCACGTTGTCGAGACAGCCGTCTTCAATCATCGGTTTGGCACCACCTGGAGCCAATTCTTCTGCGAACTGGTGAATCAACACGACGTCTCCTGGAAGGCTCATCTCAGTCAATACTTTCGCTAAAACGAGAAGTGTAGCCGTGTGGGCATCGTGACCACACGCATGCATGACCCCGTTCACTTTTGAACGATACGGGACATCTTTCACATCTTGGATGGGAAGGGCGTCAAAATCGGCACGTAATGCGATGGTCGGACCGTCACCGCCTTTGATTCGACCGACGACCCCATTGCCGCCAACGTGCTCACGTACTTCAATCCCAAGTTCACGGAGATACGAGGCAATCATCTTTGGTGTTTCGACTTCTTGAAAAGACAGTTCAGGATATTGGTGAAAATGGCGTCTTAGGGACACCATTTCTTCGAACAACTCGGTCAAACGTACTTCGGCATGCGTGACGATCATTGCGAACACTCCTTTGTGGTTACCATGTCAAGAAATGAATTCATTTACAAATTGTTATGAAAGTTAAGCTTATCTTATACGAGTAAAGGGAATTAATACAGGAGAAAATGAAGAAATGAGGTGCCAACATGGGGTGGATTATTGCGATTGTAGCGGTTGTCGTGCTTGTACTCATCTATTTTTCGATGTACAACGGGCTCGTCAAATATCGAAATTGGGTCGATGAGGCATGGGCTCAAATCGATGTACAGTTGAAGCGGCGGTATGATCTGATTCCGAACTTGGTCGAGACGGTGAAAGGCTATGCGAAACACGAACAAGAAACGCTTACAAAGGTCGTCGAACTGAGAAACCAGCTCGGAGAAAAGTCGAATCGTCAAGACCAGATGGCAGTGAACGATCAATTGAGTGGAGCACTGAAAAATCTCTTCGCGCTTCGTGAGGCGTACCCAGATTTGAAGGCGAATGAGAACTTCAAGATGTTGCAGGAAGAATTGACGCAGACAGAAAACAAAGTGGCGTATTCGCGCCAGCTCTATAATAATACGGTCATGAAATATAACACGAAAATCGAATCGGTCCCGACGAACATCATCGCTTCCGTCCATCATTTCGAAAAGCGCGATATGCTCGAGGCACGTGCCGAAGAGCGCGAGAACGTTCGCGTTTCGTTTTGATGAATCGAGGTGGCGCGTATGCTCCTCTATGAACAGATTCGAAAGAATAAAGTGAAGACGGTCTTCATCGTCACAGGGTTTGTCCTATTCGTCCTTCTCGTTGGGGCGGCGATTTCCTACGTCAACTACGGGGACGCAGTTCCAGGGTTAATTTTCACACCTATTTTCTCGTTGTTTTATGTCGGCATCGTCATCATGTCGAGCACGAACATCGTCATGAAGATGAATCGGGCGCAAGAAGTGACATCGGTGGAAGAACACCGCTTTTTATGGCATACGGTCGAAAACATGGCGATGGTCGCGCGAGTGCCGATGCCGCGCATCTTTATCATCAACGACCCATCGCCAAACGCATTTGCGACGGGGTTGAAGCCAGAAAAGGCGGCTGTCGCCGTCACGACGGGACTGTTGGATCGATTATCGCGAGAAGAAATAGAAGGGGTGATTGCGCACGAGGTCGCGCATATTAAAAATTATGATGTCCGACTCTCGACGGTCACGCTCGCACTCGTTTCAGTCATCGCTATCATGAGCGATATCGGGTCGCGCATGCTGTTCTTCAGAAGTATCGGTGGAAGACGCGATCAAAACCAGAATCCCATCTTTTTGATCATCGGACTCGTCTTGCTGGTGTTGGCACCGCTCATCGCGATGCTCATCAATATGGCGATTTCACGGAATCGTGAGTTTTTGGCAGATGCGAGTGGGGCGGAACTGACCCGAAACCCGGATGCCCTCGCCTCAGCGCTTGAGAAGATTGCGAACGTCGAGACACCGGTCGAGCAAGCGTCGAGTGCCTCGGCACCACTTTACTTCTCCGATCCACTCAAGAAAAAAGTGAGTGGTCTATTCTCAACACATCCCGATCCAGTCGAACGCATTTCCCGACTTCGTCAAATGTAGTCAGAGCCTGTCCGGTTGCGGCAGGCTCTTTATGTTACACTGAACTGGGAAAATAAGGGGGTGGATGAGTTGAGTAAAAAGAAATACATAGGGTTCAGTATAATTTTTTGTATCGTCATTTTCTTATCGGGATTGATATTAAATAATCCAATTTGGCAGTTGATGCGTGTCATCATGTGGCTCACACAGTACATCTTACCGTGGATCTTCCTCTACTATTTCATTCAATTTTATAAACAATATGCAGCCAAACAAGAAAAGCCACCTGAATGAGGTGGCTTTCGACGTTTATCCGGCGCGGTGGCTACGGATTTTTTCAATCTCATCGAGGACGAACTGAACGTTTGTGCCGACAATGACTTGAATATGGTTTGGACTGACGACTTTGATTCCCGGAATACCGGCTTTTTTGATTTGATCTTGGTTGACCGTATCCATGTCTTTGACATCGACGCGTAGGCGTGTGATGCACGACTCGATGCCTGTGACGTTGCTGTCACCGCCAAGACCGTCATAAATCATATGTGCCATTGCTGAGTATTCGCTACCTGAAGCTGATGCGACCGGAGCCACTTTCGTTTCACCGTCTGCTGTCTCACTTGCAACCGCATCAACGACTTCATCTGGTTCACGGCCTGGCGTCGCCAAGTTGAGCTTCACAATCATGAAGCGGAAGATGACGTAGTAAATGACTGCGAACACGAGACCTTGAACGATGAGCATATACGGTTGGTTCGCAAGCGGCAAGCGTGAGCTCAAGATAAAGTCGACCAAGCCTGCGCTGAATCCAAAGCCGGCTGTCCATTGGAACGTTGCCGCAACGAAGAGCGAAATTCCTGTAAGGACTGCGTGTACAAGGTAAAGAACAGGAGCGAGGAACATGAATGAGAACTCGAGCGGTTCTGTTACACCTGTGAAGAATGAAGCGAATGCCGCTGCGAGAAGAAGTGAAGCGGCTTGTTTTTTCCGTTTCGTTTTCGCTGTGTGGTACATCGCGAGTGCTGCGGCCGGAAGACCGAACATCATGATTGGGAAGTAACCTGCTTGGTACATCCCCGTTACACCTTTTTCACCTTGACCTGACCAGAAGTTTCCGATGTCGTTGATTCCTGCGACGTCGAACCAGAATACAGAGTTGAGAGCGTGGTGAAGGCCGGTTGGAATCAAGAGGCGGTTAAAGAATCCGTAAAGTCCGGCACCGAATGCGCCAAGTTTTGAAATCGATTCACCGAAACCGACGAGACCTGTATAGACGACCGGCCAGATGAAGTAAAGAGCGACCGATACAAGAATCATCGAGAAGGCTGTCATGATTGGTACGAGACGCTTCCCACTAAAGAAGGCGAGAGCATCTGGCAATTTGACTTGACTGAAGCGGTTATACATGGAAGCGGCGACGAGACCGGATAGAATCCCGACAAAAGCATTCCCAATCTTACCGAATGCCGGGTTGACGGCTTCTACGTCGATTCCTTGGAACAATGCTACCGTTCCTGCGGAGAGAAGCGTTGTGACCGTCAAGAAGGCAACGAGTCCACTTAGTGCTGCTGAACCGTCACGGTTCTTAGCCATTCCGAGCGCGACCCCGACTGCGAACAGAATTGGGATGTTATCAATAATAGCGGCCCCTGCCTTAATTAAGAATGCAGCGGCAATGTTTTCAGATCCCCAGCCGACTGGGTCAATCCAATAACCAATCCCCATGAGAATGGCAGCAGCCGGTAGTACGGCGACCGGTAACATGAGGGAACGTCCGAGACGTTGGAAAAAGTTCATCATTGTTGATTTCCTCCTTTTTGATGGTGTTGATCTTGTAGACGTTGGATGTGAAGCGTAATATAACCAAGTTCTGACTCGGGCAAGACGATGCCATAGGTCTCTTCCATTTCTTTTGCGACATCTGATGCACACGCATAGGCAGACGTGAACTTCGTCTGAATCATGCGGAGCATGTCTTCATCAATCGTATGATGATCGTAATGGTTGACCCGATCCATGACGAACCGTAAATGAGTTAATAATCGTTGGTAGGATAAGTCATCTTCTTCAATGGATACATCGAGTCGTCGTGAAATCGATTGAATCATGTCGCGGACAATTGTTGTCTGTTTGACCGTCTTGCGTAAATCACCTCCTTTCACTTTCATCGTATGAATATGAAGCGCGATGAACGCAGCTTCGTCTTTCGGCATTTGGACGTTGAGCTTTTCAGCGATATGCTCAATCGCCCATAGTCCAATCTCATATTCATTCCGATAGAGGATTTTAATCTCGTTCAACAGTTTGTTGCGTAATGAGATGCCATCCATTTCCCGCTCGATGGCGAACGAGATGTGGTCGGTCAAGACAATGTGGATATGTTCGTTGAACGATGTCTCGAGACGTTTTTCCGCATAAGAGATAATGTCCTCGGAAACGGTGAAGTGTTCAACGGGAATCCGGCTCAATAACTGTTGGAACTTGTCATTCTCTGGCATGATGAACAACTTTTCGATTTTATGGGGATTGACGATGTCGTTCTTCGCTTTTTTAAACGCGACGCCAGGGCCAATCGCAATCTTTTCTTCACCCTCGTCTGAGACGATGACCGCATTGTTGTTTAGAATCTTTTTGATTTTAATCATGTGTCCTCCTTATTCCGGAGTCACGCTTCCACTCGGGCGACAATCGTTTTGCCCGGAACAGCTTCCTTCGTGAACGTGAAGGCGTAATGATGGGCAAGTGCGCCACCATTCGTCACGACCATTGGCGTGACCGTGTCCTTACCAGCTTGATGAATTTGCGCCAAGTCTGCTGTGAGTAACAGCTGTCCCGTCTTGACGTGGTCGCCCACATCTACTTGAAGATCAAACGGTCGACCTTCGAGTTCAACGGTATCGAGTCCGACGTGTATCAAAATCTCAGCCCCATCCTCGGTCCGAATGCCGATGGCGTGCTTTGTTGGAGCGATTTGTACAATCTCTCCATCAGCCGGTGAGACGACGGCACCGTCTGTTGGTGTGATGGCAATGCCATCGCCCATCATTTTTTCACTAAAGACCGGGTCCGCAACTTGTTCGAGTGGAATGACGTCTCCTTCCATTGGTGAGTGCAGTGTCGGTTTGTGTCGATTCATTAACTTATTCCATAGCATGTCTACTACATCCTTTCTTGAAACAAAACACCGAAAAACAAAACAGGCATGGAGTATAGACGGGTGGCATGCACCGTACGTCTTACCCCATGCCTGATCGAATCAGTCACATGTGATCGCTATTCGTTTCTTCACGTTCAACATAACATGTGTTGGTTTGAGACACAAGTCTTTTTTTGAAAGCGTTCTCTAAAATTTTACAAGGGAATGAATCTATTGTATAGTAAGGGCGAATCTAAGTAAGAAAGGTGTTGCATGTTGATGAGTGAGGTTGTATCTGCCTAACGAACTGAAAAATGTCGGATGACACGTCTTTTTGTCATGCCGTCATGTTCCGTTACAGATACCGCCCATCAAAAACTGCCAGACACCCGTCTGTCTTTTTGCGTTGGTCGTCATCGACCGACGCTTTTTTGTTTGCGCGGTATCTCGATTCTATCATTTGAGGAGAGAGAAACATGAACGAACAAACATTTGAAAAATTACAATACAACGAATTGATGATGAAAGTAGAACGCTTCTGCATCAGCGGATTCGGGAGACGATTACTCAGACAGCAACGCCCAACGAGCCACATTACGACGGTGAAGAAGCGCCTGCAAGAAACATCCGAAGCCCGAGCGATTTTAGATGCGACGTCACACGTCCCGTTCATCGGTGTATCTGACATGGAGACCATTATCGGAAAACTGCAACGAGGCATCCAACTCGAGGCAACAGAGCTTGAAGCGGTCGCCGAGTTTTTACGAGGGGCACGCAAACTCAAGCGATTCATGCTCGAGCATGAATTCTTTGCACCGCTTCTTTCGGCTTATGCTGCAGGAATGGGCGAATGGCGGACGTTAGAAGAAGACATCACACAATCGATTCGAGCCGGACAGGTCGTCGATGAAGCATCAAAAGAGTTGAAGCGGATTCGGAAGCAAGTCGACATTTTAGAAGGACGAATCGAGGAACGATTGAACAAGTTCTTAAAGAGCACCGCCAATCGCGAGATGATCCAAGACGGATTCGTCACGAAAAAACAGGATCGCTTCACCATCCCAATCAAAGCTTCCTATAAGCATAAAGTGGCAGGGACGATTGTGGATACATCGAATCGTGGGACGACGGTCTTTATCGAACCGGAAGCGATCGCGAAGTTAAACGCTGAACTTGTCGTCAAGCGTACAGAAGAAGCGGTAGAGGTGTATCAAGTGCTAGCGACGTTGACGGGAGCGGTGACAGAAGTCCTCCCTGACATCGAATCGACGCTCGATGTCATCGCCCAGTACGATATGGTCTTCGCCAAAGGGAAGTACAGTCAGTCGATTGATGGGGTGACACCACACGTCAATGCGAGCGGTCGCATCCGATTGAAGCAAGTACGTCATCCACTTTTAGAAAGCGCCATTCCACTCGACTTTGCCATCGGTACAGACTATCGCGGCTTGATCATCACCGGACCGAACGCCGGAGGGAAGACGGTCGTCTTGAAAACGATTGGACTCCTTAGTCTCATGACGATGACGGGACTGCATATCCCGGCTCACACCGATACAGTCATTTCGACATTTGATGAGGTGTTCGTCGATATCGGAGATAATCAGGATTTAGAGTCGGCACTCAGTACGTTCTCTGCACACATGTACAATGTGGCGAATATCATGCAGACCGCTGGAAAACGGTCGCTCTTGTTATTCGATGAAATCGGAAGCGGGACGGAACCGAACGAAGGGGCCGCTCTTGCGATTGCCATCTTAGAAGCGGCATATAAACGGGGCGCGATTGTTGTGGCGTCGACGCATTACGGAGAAATCAAATCGTATTCTGAAGCGCACCCGGATTTCATGAACGCTGCGATGCAGTTTGACCCGGAAACGCTTGAACCAAAATACAGACTGCTCATGGGACAGTCTGGCGACAGCAACGCCCTCTTTATCGCCCGTAAGATGAAGTTACCGGAATCGATTCTGAAACAGGCATCCCGTTATATGAACGAGAAAACGTATGATATTACGAAAGTCGATGATTCTAAAATTACGCGAGAAGTGGAGATGGCCCCGCTTGAAGAAACAGAGCATTTTGAAAAAGGTGACCGTGTCCGCTTGTTAGAGACGAATCAAGGCGGTCTTGTCTATTCGTTTGATGCATCGCGTCGACATGTCCGAGTGTTCGTAGATGTGGAATATGTAGAGTTGCCGAGCCGCCGCGTTCGTCTTGAGGCACGTGCAACAGAACTCTATCCGGCTGACTATGATTTAGATACGTTATTCACGACGTATCAGGAACGTAAGGAAGCCCACGACTTTGCTCGAGGATCAAAGAAAGCGTTACGACGAGTAGAGAAAGAGATCCGAGAAAGGAAGAAACAAGAGCAATCTAACCGGAAATAAAATGTCTAGATTCATTTAGAAAGGGCGGCCACCGCGAGTGGCTGCCCTTTTGACTTATAAGCTATTGCTTTGATTTTCTACGTTGCTGTCGCTCTCTGTTGAAGCATCGTCATCTGAAGAAGTTGAGTCGTCATGGTGTGGACCGTGACCATGGCGACCACCTTCACGTCCACCGCGCATACCACGAATATCTTCCAAGTCATCGTAACTTGTCACATCGGCAAACCGTTCTTCGTGGTCCGCAAGGATTTGATCCGCGTCTTCTTGCGTCAAGTTTCCTTCTTCCACAGCGGTTGCGAGTTTTTCTTCATGGGACGTCATGATCGCGTCGATGAACGCTTCAATTGAAATCCCTTTTTCTTCTGCGAGTTCAGGGAGAGATTGCCCGTTTTCGCGAGCCGCATCCACTTCTTCTTGCGTTAAACCGAGCGCTTCGATGAGAGCGGCATGACCCGCTTCCCGATCACCGAACATGCCAGGACCTCGTTCACCACGTTCGCATTGTGTGGATGCTGTCGTTGTCGATTCATCAGTCGTCGTGTCATTCGTCGCGGCATATACGCCTGTGCCTGAGACGACCAATAGACCGGCTAAGGCGATTGCGAGTTTTGTTGATTTCATGTGTATCTCCTCCTTTGTTACTTCAAGTGTAGGACTGAACGCTTCGGAAGTTGTGAGGGAGTTGCAAGATTTCTGCAAATTGTCTTTGGGAAACGGTGGGACGTTTGATGGGTACGATATAATGGATGTGGAGGCGATATGAGATGAACGTACTCGTTGTGGAAGATGAACTAAAACTGGCGGACGGCATGTCCCGCTTTTTAACATATTCCGGATTTGAGGTGACCGTGGCGATGACTTTGAGTGAGGCGAAACAACAGTTGCATCAACGGTTTGATGCAGTTTTATTGGATGTTCGACTCCCTGACGGAGAAGGTTGGACCTTGATTCCGACATTAAAAGCGCAACAGCCCGCACCTGCTATTATTCTGACGACGGCTCGTGGTGAGGCGGATGATCGCGTGTTCGGATTGGAACTTGGCGCAGACGATTATTTAGTCAAACCCATCGTTTTAAAAGAGTTGGAGATTCGACTGAAACGTCTCGTCAAACAAACCGATATGATTCAATTTGGAACGCTCACCATCGACGTCAAATCGAGAATGGTACAAGAGAACGGACATCCGCTTCGATTAACGAACAAAGAGTATGAGTTGTTACTGTATCTTTGGAAACATGTCGGGGAGGCGTTAGACCGGAACCGTTTGCTCGATGAGGTGTGGGACTACGCATTCGTCGGAGATACACGAACGGTCGACACCCACATTAAACAACTGCGTGACAAATCGCCGACCTTGAAAGAACAGTTGAAGACGGTGCACCGGGTCGGTTATCGATTAGAGGAACTGTCATGAATCGATTAATGAAGAAGTTACTTTGGACGGCCATTCTACCACTTGCAGTGATGGCACTTTTAACATTCGGACTCACGTCATTATTGATTGGACGCTTCGCAGAAGAGGAGACGTACGCACAATTGGAGCGCGAGGCGGCGATTGTGTATGAAGCCATTCAAGAGAGCCGTGGAATCCCGGGGCAACTTGACGTGCTTGTATTTCAAAATGGGCAGCGTATCGAGTTCGAACGAGGCGGACGGATGCATCGCATGATGCCAATCAACCTCGATCCGAATGATTTAGCGATTCAGGACGAAGTGGGTGTAAATGGTACCCGCTTCTTGACGTATCTGAAAGAAGAAGGGGACATTCAAATCGTGACATATAGTCCCGTTCCGTTTTCAAATCCACAATTCCAGCAAATCTACCTCATCTTAGCGGGTGGGTTTATTCTGGCCCTACTTGTCGCAATCGCTGTCACGTATTGGATGAGTCGTCGGCTCACGCAACCGCTCGTCGAGTTGAAACAAGCGACCGCATCCATTATGGAGGGGCGACACGATATTAGCTTGCCGAGCGTGACGAACGATGAGATTGGGGATTTGACCGTCACCATCGGACAGATGAACACGTCACTTCAAGAAAAAGAGGCGCTTCAAAAATCATTTATCTCTGGGGTCACACACGATGTGCGTACACCGCTCGCTATCGTTCGAAACGAGGCGGAACTATTAGAGCTCGGTGTCGTCCATGAAACAGAGATGGCCACAACCGGTAAAAGCATTACCGAGGAAGTGGACCGGATTGACCGACTCGTCAATCAGATGCTCGAATACTCTAAATTGTCCGCAGGTTCGATTCCACTTGAAATGGAATCGATTCAACTGGATGAATTGGTTCGTCGGTTGACGCCACGCATGTCTGAGTTGTTCCGACAAAAAGACGTGACACTCGACCTCCGACTCGAAACGGTATCAATCCAAGCTGATCGATTGGCGATGGAACGAGTGCTCTCAAATTTCATAAGCAATGCGTATGAGGCGAGCCCTGTCGGGGGAAGAATCACCATCACTCTAACCCCGAAGCGATTAGAAGTGACCGACGAAGGAAACGGGGTTGATCCTTCCATTCAGCATGCGATATGGGATATGTATGTGAAAGGAGATCGCTCCAACGGCCATGGTTTAGGTCTCGCTATCACGAAATTACTTCTTGACGCACAAGGACTTTCTTATGGCGTCGATTCAGATAAGGGGGCAACATTTTGGATCGAATGGACATGACTTTATTTTTGCGTGGGGTACGGTTAGAGAGGGAACGAATCCGTTCGACAGGCTATCCGTATACGTTACCGATTTTTCAGACACTCGATGAACTATCGTTTCATCATCCAGTCACGTTTCTTGTCGGGGAGAATGGGAGCGGGAAATCGACGTTGATTGAAGGGATGGCCGTGGCGGCCGGATTCAATCCAGAAGGCGGGGCACCTTCCTTCCAATTTGAAACAGAGTCGACGCATAGTTCCTTGTATGAAGCGCTTCGTCCGATTCGAGGCCCGTATCGTCCGAAAGATGGTTTTTTCTTACGTGCTGAAACGGCATACCAGCTGTCGAGTTATGTGGACGAAATGGCGAAATCAGGTCCTGATCTTGAACGATTTTATGAGTCGTATGGTGGGCGTTCCCTTCATGAACAATCACACGGTGAAGCGTTTCTCTCCCTCATGCTACACCGATTTCGTGGAGATGGTCTCTACATTTTGGATGAGCCAGAGGCCGCATTGTCTCCGATGCGCCAACTGACGATGCTCGCACGCATGCATGAACTTGTCCAGTCCGGGAGTCAATTTATCATCGCGAGTCATTCACCCATCTTGATGTCGTATCCGGGTGCGATGATTTTACAAGTGGAAACGGGACTCTCCCCGACGTCGTTTGACGACCTCGAACACGTGAGGGTGATGCGTGACTATTTACAGGCACCGGAACGGATGCAGCGAATCTTGTTTGAAGAGTAAAAAACGGTCACGATGTAAGCGGTTTACTTTTTATGTTGACGTCAAGATTTATAGGGAGTATGCTTATATCGAAAAGAAGAAAATCCACTTTAGGATTGTTACTGGTGATGCAGGCAAAACCTAAATTGACGCCACGACTGTATGTTGGACGTTGGTGTGAATTTAGGTTTTTTTCTTTTTAGTTCAGTCGAATGAGAGTGAGGTGAGGAGACCATGCAGATTTCAAAAGTGTTCAATAATAACGTCGTAGCAATTGATGCGAACGGTCAAGAACAGGTCGTGATGGGGCGCGGGATTGCATTTCAAAAACGGCCAGGCGATCCGATTGACCAGACGCGAATCGAAAAAATCTTTACGCTCGAGAGTAAAGAAAGCTATGAGCGTTTCGTTCACTTTTTAAATGAAATGCCGACGGATGAGATGGAGACGGTGAAACAGATTGTCAAATTAGCCGAAGAGCGATTAAAACAACCTATTCATGATTCGCTCTACGTGACGCTAGCGGACCACCTTCATTTCGCGCTTAGTCGGTATCAGGATGGAATCCAGATTCGTAACCCTCTCGTTTGGGAAGTGAAACGATTTTATGCTCCAGAGTTCGCTGTCGGCAAAGAAGCGGTAAAATTGATCAATGCGCAACACGAGGTCAACCTGGATGAAGATGAGGCCGTTGCGATTGCCTTACATCTCGTCAATGCGACGATGTCTGGTGTGAAAGGTGAAAACCTGCATCTCGTAACGGAGATGACAAAAGCCACCCAAGCCATTTTGACCATTATCACGTATCATTTTCAAATCGAGCTGGATGAAGAGTCATACGCCTATTCTCGATTTTTGACTCATTTAAAGTACTTTGTGCAGCGCCTCGCGTCGGGGGAAAAGGTCAAGTCCACAGGTGACGAAACCTTGTTCTTGATGGTGAAGCAGAGATATCCGGAAGCGTTCGAATGCGTTGAAAAAATCGCTGGATTGATTGCGACGAAATATCGTTATGATGTATCGATGGACGAACGGCTGTATATGATGATTCATATCGAAAACTTAATGAAAGAACGTCGATCCTAAGGATGGTTACTGATGACGCAGGCCAAACCTAAATGACTACACCTTTATTTGTGTAGTGATTTAGGTTTTTCTTTTTATCCAAAAACATGAGGAGTGAATAAGATGGACCAATATAAACAACTGGCAGAGACGATTGTGCAGCATGTCGGTGGGAAAGATAACGTCAAAAGTGTCTTTCACTGTGCGACACGACTGCGTTTCAAATTAAAAGATGAATCAAAGGCAAATGCGACTACGCTGAAGGAACAAGATGGCATCATCACGGTTGTTCAAAGTGGAGGACAATTTCAAGTCGTCATCGGGAACAATGTACCATACGTCTACAAAGAGGTTGTCGATGTTGGTGGTTTCCAGACATCTTCGACTGATGATGAAGAAAAATCAGGAGTATTCAACCGATTGATTGATGTGATTGCTGGAATCTTTACGCCGATTCTCGGACCGATGGCAGGTAGTGGTCTGTTGAAAGGGTTACTCGCCATCCTTGTCGCGTTTGGACTATTGACAGAAGAAATGGGCACATATGTCGTCTTGAATGCCGCGGCGGATGCACTATTTTACTTCCTACCCGTGATCTTAGGACATTCGGCGGCTAAGAAATTTGGTGGGAACCCGTATATTGGGATGATTATCGGTGGGGCGCTTGTCTATCCATCGATTGTGGCCATTCAAGGAGCCGGGGAGGCCTTGACGTTCCTCAATGTGCCTGTCGTTTTAATGAGTTATGCGTCTTCGGTTATCCCGATTATTTTGGCAACATACGTTTCTTCAAAAGTCGAAACATTCTTTAACCGTCATACGCATGAAGCTGTACGAAACTTCACAACACCGATGATGGCGTTGTTACTCGTTGTCCCGTTGACGTTTTTAGCAATTGGACCAGTTGCGACGTATGCGAGTCAAGGTTTAGCGAATGGTTACTCGTTCTTGTATGAGTTGAGCCCAACCATCGCCATCGCGTTCATCGGTGCGTTCTGGCAAGTGCTTGTCATGTTCGGTCTCCATTGGGGACTTGTACCAATTATCATCAATAACTTATCGGTTGTTGGTACGGATACGATTGTTGTCGGTGTATTGATGGCCACGTTCGGTCAAGTAGGGGCAGTTCTAGCGATTACCTTAAAAGCCAAAAACCCGAAAGTGAAAGGGTTAGGAACATCTTCCACGATTGCAGGTGTGTTTGGAATTACGGAGCCGGCTATCTATGGCTTGACGCTTCCCCGTAAAAAACCATTTGTGTTTGGGGTTGTGGGTGGAGCGGCTGGTGGTGTCGTAGGAGGTTTGTTCGGTACGGCGGCTTATGCGATGGGAGGCCTCGGAATCTTTAGCATCCCAGTCATGATTCCTCCAACGGGTGTCGATTTAGCCTTCTATGGAGCATTTATCGGAATGGCGGTTGCAACAGTAGTCGCTCTCGTCTTGACGATGGTCTTCCACAAAGAAGAAACGGCCGTCGAGTCGACAGAAAAAGTGGTTGTACAATCAATCTCTGAACAAGTCGGCTTTCCTGTATCGGCTCCATTGAAAGGAGAAGTCGTGTCGCTTGAATCGGTTCGTGATGAAGTGTTCTCAAGCGGGGCGATGGGGAAAGGGATTGCGATCATGCCTTCAGAAGGCGCGGTATATGCACCGTTTGACGGAGAAATCGTCACGGTCTATCCATCGAAGCATGCAATCGGTCTTCGATCTGATACAGGTGTGGAAGTATTGATTCACATTGGATTAGATACGGTCAAGCTAAATGGACAGTATTTTGAAACGGTCGTTACGGACGGTCAGAAAGTGACAGAAGGAGAACTGCTCGTCCGATTCGATATAGATGCTATCGCTCGTGAAGGGTATGACACCATCACCCCGATTATCGTAACAAACACCGAACATTATCTCGATGTCTTACCGGTTTACACAGGTGTGGTTGAAGCCAATCATGGCGTATTGCGTGTCATTGTATAACAAAGGAGGAGACAGTATGAAACAAGTATCAAGTGAATTTCTATGGGGCGGGGCTACTGCGGCCAATCAGTTAGAAGGTGGTTATCAAGAAGGTGGTAAAGGACTTTCGATTGCTGACGTGATGCCAGGCGGAAAACAGCGAATGAAGATTATCCATGATCCGACGTTTGATTTTGAATTACATGAAGAGTATTCATACCCGAACCATGAAGGAATCGACTTCTATCATCGTTATAAAGAAGATATTGCCCTCTTTAAGGAAATGGGATTCAAGACGTTCCGCATGTCAATTGCGTGGTCACGAATTTTCCCGAACGGAGATGAAGTGGAACCGAATGAGGAGGGACTCCAATTCTATGATCGTGTGATCGATGAATTAGTCGCCCAAGGCATTGAACCACTCGTGACCATCTCCCACTATGAGATGCCCCTACATCTTGCGAAGCATTATGGGGGATGGCGAGACCGTCGCTTAGTCACATACTTTGAACGATACAGTCGTGTCTTGTTCGAACGTTATAAAGGGAAGGTCAAATACTGGTTGACGTTCAACGAAATCAACGGGGCACAGTTCATGCCGATGCTCAGTCTAGGGATTGCGGTTCGGGAAGAAGAGAATACGTTACAGCTCACCTATCAAGGATTGCATCACCAACTGGTCGCAAGTGCCCTTGCGACAAAGGCGGCCAGAGAGATTGACCCATCGATGCAAATCGGATGTATGCTCATTGCGGCTCCGGTTTATCCGTATAGTTCAAACCCGGATGATGTTTGGTATGCTCACGATGCAGAACGGATGATGAACTTCTTCTGCGGAGACGTCCATGTACGCGGCAAATATCCGAGCTTTGCGAAACGATTCTTCCGAGACAATGGCATTGAACTCGCCATGGAAGATGGCGACCTTGATATCCTCAAAGAGAATACTGTCGACTTCTTCTCACTCAGTTACTACATGTCGCGCACTGAAAAGGCTGAAAAAGGTCAGGATGAGGCGGAAGGTAATATTATGAGCGGGGTCAAGAATCCATACTTACAGGCGAGTGACTGGGGATGGGAAATTGATCCGACAGGACTCCGCGTCATCTTGAACAAGTTATATGAGCGTTATGAGCTCCCATTATTCATCGTTGAAAACGGGCTAGGTGCTTATGACAAAATTGAGTCGGACGGAACGATTCATGATGACTATCGCATCGATTACTTACGTGATCACTTGAAAGGGATGATGGATGCAATCGACGATGGAGTCGAAGTGATGGGATACACGAGTTGGGGGTGTATCGATTTAGTGAGTGCCTCGACAGGTGAGTACAGCAAACGGTATGGTTTCATTTACGTGGATCGACATGACGACGGTACCGGTACGTTAGAACGAAAACGGAAAGAGTCGTTCTTCTGGTATCAAGAGGTGATTCGTTCACAAGGTGCGAGCTTATACGAAGAAGAATCAGTCAAATGAAAAAGCGGCCTCGGCCGCTTTTTCATGCTTTCGTGATTTTTCGCAATAAGATGATCGCGAGACTAATGCCCCCAGCAATCAACATATACAAGATAATTTCCATCCAAGTGTTCATTCGTCGTCTCCATCCGCAAAGATTGCGAGCTCCCCTTGTGGCATCGCGACCAACAGATAGGCGTCTCCACCAAGTGGTCTCGCGTCCCCTGCTTGCCAGCACTCAAAGTGTTCTTGATATCCATTGATGAAGAGAAGGGATCCGGATTCAAATTCCAGTTCGAGGTGGGGGTGTTCGTCACCGAGGAGTACTTGATGGATGCGCTCTCTTCTTAAGCGCATGAGCTGTTCGAGTTGTTCACCTTCGTCAAACGTATTTTGCGTCGCATGGACATGCCACGGTCCCTCGATGGAGATCCAAGATTCCAGTCCTTGACGACTGAAATAGAGAAGATGATGGTTCGGACCAGAACCGAAATCGATTCCGACAAAAGAAGAGGCGGTAAAGAGGTGATGCAAAATAGATGTCGCTTGTTCGTGCTCTGTGGTAGACACACCGTCACCTCACTTTAAAGAGTTGTTATCATTATCATTTCACGTTACCACGCTAAAGTAAACGAATCTAACTCAATCTAGAAAAGAAACTGTAGATGATTCGCAAAGTATAATGTTGATTTATTTCACATTTCTGTATACGAAAAAAACGGACATTCATCGTGAATGTCCGTTTTTTTCAAACCTCATTATGCTTCGACAAAGGCAGCGCCGATCACACCCGCATCTCCTGACAATTGAGTGAGGCAGAGACGCGTTTTTCCACTAGCATGTGGATACATTTTATTCGAGACTGCTTGTTGTAATTCGTTCCAAAATAATGAGGCCGACATCATGACGCCGCCTCCTAATACAATCATATCAGGATCGACGGTATGAATGATGTTAGCTAGTCCGCTAGCCAGTTCCTCGACGAAGTGATGGCGGTACTCGTCATCTGATAATAGCGAAGGGACGTTTGTATATCCTTTTTCGCTTGCGCGACTCATGAGCGCGGTACCACTTGCGAGTGATTCGAGAGAGCCTCGATTCAGTACAGGGTGAACTGGTCCGTTCGAACGGATAATCATATTTCCGATTTCACCGGCACTGCCGTTCGCCCCTCGAATGATTTGATGTTTATAGACATAACCGCCACCGATTCCAGTGCTGACTGTTACATAAAAAACAGCATTGAAACCTTTTCCTGCCCCAAATTTGGCTTCTGCGAGAGCTGCCGCATTCGCATCGTTTTCAAGGGTGACAGAAAAGCCGAGGCGCTGTGTTAAAGGCTCAACGATTTTTTGATTGTGCCAATTCGGGAGGTTTGGAGGCGTTAAAAACATCCCTTGTTTCAAATCGAGTGGACCGGGAGCCACAATTCCAACATGCTGGATATCGAATTCAACATTGAATTGATTAATCGCAGTCTCAATAGATTTTAGTGTCTCTTCGAAAGGAAGTTGAGGCTGCGTGTTAAACGTGAGTTGTTTCAGTACTTCACCTTTGAGTGAAACAGCCGCAATCCGAGTGTTCGTCCCTCCTAAATCAATCCCGATTCGGACAGCTTGTTTTTCATCGGAAGGAACACCAGTCACTAGACAAATCGCTTCTCCCTCAATCAAGAACGACTCATTGGCCGGGAGAAGGAGTGTACCGCCCGTAGGTACTTCCATCTCATCAATGATTAATGTTCCTTGCACGACAGATAGTAACCGGAACGTGTCGGTCGAAATTTTTTCTTTCGCTGTAACATGCCATTTTTCCACGAAGAAGAATGGATTCTTCGTCAAACGTGTTCGAAAGTGATCGAGTTGACGGATTGGTTCACTATAGCCAAGGTGAGGGACGAAAGAAGCGAGAATGCCCTTTTCTACGTGAAGTTCACGTGGACGACCGGTCGTCACATCCAGTCGCTCGTAATCATATAGACGATAGGTTGTGTCCGAACTTTGTTGAATTTCCAGTACGCATACCCCTTTTGTCAATGCATGGACCGTTCCAGCTGGGACATAGAAAAAATCACCGGCATGAATCGATTTTCGTATCAAGCCGTTTTCCAAATCGCCTGTTTCAAGCGCTTTGTTGAAGTCTTCTGAGGTGGCATAGGAGTGACCATAAATGAGTGTCGCATTTGCTGGAGCATCGAGAATATACCAACACTCATTTTTTCCATATGATTCGTTTTCGAGTTGTTCCGCTAACGAATCATCAGGATGAACTTGAATAGACAAATCATCGTTCGCATCAATCCATTTAATCAGTAGCGGAAACACATCCGCTTTAATTTGAAACAACTCTGGATATTGTTGATAGAGTTCACGCAAAGAAAGACCAACGTAGGGTCCGGAAGCAACGGCTGAACTACCTTTTTCTAATGCAGAAGCCGTCCAAGCTTCACCGATCGAAGGGTCATTGAAATCGAAACCAAATTGCTTCAGACGCTCCCCTCCCCAAAGTCGCTGTTGATAGTGTGGTTTTAAAAGAATAGCGCTCATATCCTGTCCTCCTGTTAATTTGATATACACTTATGAATTTAAAAACTAAACAAAGTTTAAATCAAGTATAGACATGAAATAAATCATGTGTATAATAAAACATGTAACCGATTTCAAATAAGGAGTGAGGACACATGAAGAAAATCTTATTAGCGTGTAGTTCAGGGATGTCGACGAGTTTACTCGTAACGAAGATGAAAGATCATGCCACATCAATCGGGGATGAGGCGAAGATTTGGGCAGTCGGTCAAGATCAGGTCGTAACCGAGATGGACGAGGCAGATGTGATTTTGATTGGTCCACAAATGCGTTTCTTGTTGGATAAATTGAAAGCGCAAACATCAACACCGATTGAAGTGATCGATATGATGGCATACGGCACGGCGAATGGAAAAGCTGCATACGAACAAGCGATGAAATTAATGGGGTGAACAACGTGGAACAGGTAGACGAGTTAACCTTGGAGCAAATGGCATTCATGATGATTTTGCACAGTGGCAATGCGAGAAGTACGATTCAGGAAGCGATTCAACTGTATAAAACGAGTTCTTATGAAACGTTCGAAGAAAAGATTGATGAGGCACGTGGACAATTAAAAGAAGCACATCAAACACACTTTTCACAAATCCAAAGAGAAGCGAATGGAGAAAAAACAGACGTCTCTTTATTGCTTCTTCATGCAGAGGACCATTTAATGTCTACGCAAACAATGCTTGATTTGACAGCGGGTTTGGTCGAAATGGTCGAACAAAAGATTGTAAATCCTAATCAAGAAGGGTGAATCATATGTCACAGGACAATAAGATGTTCAACATGATCAGTAAACTGCTCATGCCGATGGCGACCTATTTAAACAACAGTCGCTATTTACAAGTATTGCGAGATGCATTCATGCTCGCTTTCCCGATTACCATGTTTGGGTCAATCATCGTCGTCATTGCAAACCTGCCGTTCCTCGACCGTTTCATGTCCGAGAGTACACTCAGTGTATTTAAAACATCACTCGGAAACGCACCATCTGCAACGATGGGGATTATGTCTATCTTTGTCGTCTTCGGTATCGGGTATTATCTATCGAAAAGTTATCAAGTCGAGGCTGTCTTCGGAGGAGCAATCTCGCTCGTGTCTTTCCTTCTCTTAACGCCTTTCTTGATTGAAGTTGACGGTATGTCAGAGGCAGTCGGGAATGTCCTTCCGTTGGATCGCCTTGGAGCGAAAGGGATGTTCCTTGCGATGATTACCGGATTCCTGTCCGGTGAGATTTATCGATTTGTCGTTCAAAAGAACTGGACGATTAAGATGCCGGATGGAGTACCGCCAGCTGTTGCGAAATCATTCTCAGCACTTGTTCCTGCATTATTAACCTTGACTGTATTTTTAACATTCAACATCATCGTGACGAACTTATTCAATACGAATCTTCATGACGTCATTTTCAACGTCGTTCAGCAACCGCTTGTGACATTAGGGAATGGTCTCATTCCAACGTTGATTGCAATCTTCTTCGTTCAGCTATTTTGGTTCTTCGGACTTCACGGTCAGGTCATCGTCAACTCGGTGATGGACCCAATTTGGAACACATTATCTGTGGAGAACTTGACGGCTTATACCTCGACTGGAGATGTTCCGAACATTATCAGTAAACAGTTCATTGAAATTTACACGGTAGGGCTTGGTGGTTCCGGATCTACACTTGCTGTCGTCGTGGCCATCTTGTTGTTCTTGAAATCGAAACAGTTGAAACAAATCGGGAAACTATCTCTCGGACCTGGACTATTCAACGTAAACGAGCCGGTCATCTTCGGACTTCCAATCGTTATGAACCCGCTCATCATGATTCCTTGGATTGTCGCACCGCTCGTGACGGTAACGGTCACATACTTCGCGATGTCGACAGGCTTAGTCCCACCACCAACGGGTGTCGCTGTTCCATGGACTGTCCCAATGTTCTTGAGTGGTATCATGGCGACGAACTCGCTTGCCGGAGGTCTTCTTCAAATCGTGAACTTCTTCATTATTTTGGCGATTTGGTTCCCGTTCTTGAAATTTATCGACCGCATGAACTTGAAAAAAGAGTTAGAAGAATCAACAGATAAACAAGAAGCAGTGTAAACAAATAGAGAAAATAGAAATAAGGGAGAGATAAAAGATGACGAACCCGACACAAACACGAATGAAAGAGCAAAAGACCTATCAATTTCCGACAGATTTTTGGTGGGGAACGGCTTCTTCTGCTACACAGATGGAAGGTGCTGCTTTTGAAGGTGGAAAAGGATTGAACATCTGGGATTACTGGTACATGCAAGAGCCGAATCGCTTTTTCAATGGCATAAGCGCAACAGAGGCTTCAAACTTCTATCATTTGTATGAAGAAGATATCGCATTGATGAAAGAACTCGGGCATAACACGTTCCGTTTCTCCATTTCATGGTCACGTCTTTTTCCACAAGGTGTCGGGGAAGTAAATGAAGAGGCAATCACATTTTACAACAATGTCATCAATTGCTTAATCGATCATGGTATCGAACCGTTCATCAATCTGTATCACTTCGATATGCCGATGGCGCTTCAAGAACAAGGTGGTTGGGAGTCACGGGAAGTCGTGGAGGCATATGTCACCTTTGCGAAGACATGCTTTGAGTTGTTTGGTGACCGCGTCGAGAAGTGGTTCACGCATAATGAACCGATTGTACCGGTAGAGGGTGGATATTTATATGACTTTCATTATCCAAACGTTGTTGATTTCAAGCGAGCTGTCCAAGTAGCGTACCACTCGATCTTATCGAGTGCGATGGCAATCGAAGCGTATCGTGACATGGGACAATCAGGGCAAATCGGGATCATCTTAAATCTGACACCCTCATATCCGAGAAGTCAGCACCCAGCTGATTTGAGCGCAGCGCGCATTGCCGATGCGATATTCAACCGCTCGTTCCTCGATCCATCTGTTTTAGGCACGTTCCCTCAAGAATTAGTAGAAGTGCTGAAGTCGGAAGATGCGATGCCACAGATGGAAATAGGCGATCTTGAACTCATTCGAGAACATACAGTCGACCTGCTTGGCATCAACTATTACCAGCCGCGTCGCGTGAAAGCAAAAGCATCACTGCCGAATCCGGACGCACCATTCTTACCGGAAAACTTATTTGATTTTTATGAGATGCCTGGACGTAAAATGAATCCATATCGTGGATGGGAAATTTACGAAAAAGGAATCTATGATATATTAATCAATCTAAAAGAAAACTATGGTAATATTCCATGCTTCATTTCAGAGAATGGAATGGGTGTCGAGGGTGAAGAGCGTTATCGTGACGAGAACGGAAGTGTCCAAGACGATTATCGAATTGATTTCATTCGCGAACATCTGAAATGGATGCATCAAGCGATTGAAGAGGGTTCGAACGTAAAAGGCTATCATCTTTGGACGTTCATGGACAATTGGTCATGGAGCAATGCTTATAAAAATCGCTATGGATTTGTAGGTATTGACTTAGATACGCAACAGCGTACTGTAAAAAAATCAGGGCACTGGTTTAAACAGTTGATTGACGCTAATGGTTTTACAGAATAATGAAGTAAGCTGACAAAGACTACTCTTTGTCAGCTTTTTTTGATATATTGTACATATATGTCTATACATGAGGTGCTATATGTCTACTAAGAAAAAACCGAAATATGAAACCATTGCTGATGAAATTCGTAAAAGAATTATTGAACACGTTTATCCGCTAGAACATGCATTACCTGATGAAATCCATTTGGCCCAAGAGTTTGGGGTGAGCCGAATGACGATGAAACGTGCGCTTGAGATTCTCGTCATGGAAGGGCTGATTTATCGTAAACGTGGTAAAGGAACATTCATTTTACAGTCGAGCTTCCAAAAAGATCGCATCAACGTGATTAGCAAAGAAACGAGAGGGCTGACTCAAGTAATCGGAGATCGCTCGTTACGAAGTGAAGTCCTCAATTTTGAGGTGAAGTTTCCGTGTCAAGAAGTCGCCAATCATCTCATGATTGAGCTGACAGAACCGGTCTATGAAATACGTCGTGTGCGTTACGTAGACGATGAGCCGTATGTCATCGAATTGACGTACATGGTTGCTAACCTCATTACAGGAATCACACGTGAAATTTTGGAAAAATCCGTGTATGCGTATATTCAAGAAGATCTGGGTTATACGATTACAAGCTCGCATAAAGTGATTCGAGCAGATAAACCGGATGAGTACGACCAAGCTTACTTGAAGAATGATATCACTGAACCGATTATCGAAGTCGAGCAAGTGGTCTATTTAAGTAACGGGAAACCGTTCGAGTATTCGTTTGCCCGTCATCGATACGATAAATTTGTGTTTTCATCGGTCAATATTGTGAAGTAAAAGTCGCCGCGATGGCGACTTTTTCGTAAGGAGGACCCATCGTGGATGTGAAAATTGAACAAGCAGGATACGAGATAAACGAGCCCGTCATCCAAGACATTTCGTTTGATGTACGGGCAGGTGAGATTTTAGGGGTGATTGGGTCGAATGGTGCGGGAAAAACGACCACCATCGCCTGTCTTACCGGAACGATTCCTTGGATGAAGGGAACGGTCGAGATGGAACGCTATGCGTTTATCCCGGAACAACCGGTCTACTATGATTATTTGACGCTATCTGAACATATTGCACTCGTCCAAGAATTAACGGGAATCGATTCAACAGAAAAAACGGAGGAGTTGCTACAGCTATTCCGGTTAGAGCATGTGACCGATCGGTATCTCTCCTCTTTTTCAAAAGGGATGAAACAGAAGGCGATGATTCTATTGGCACTCATTCAAGAAGCGCGGGTATTGATTGTCGATGAACCATTTATCGGATTGGATGCGACGACGACGATTCAGTTACTTCGACTGTTAGAAGCGGAGCGTACGAGGGGGGCAAGTGTCTTATTAGTCACACACGTTCTTGATACGGCCGAGCGATTATGCGACCGATTCGTATGGATTGATGATGGACAACTGCTCGCGAGTGGGACGAAAGTGGAGATTCGTGAAGCGCTCGATACAGAGGGGATGACCTTGTTTGACATGATGGAAGATGTGGCGATGCGATGATTGCGAAACGATTGTTTTGGATGCGTGTCTCCCGGTACATAAAACAGCAATGGAAGACGGTCCGATTGATTGTTGACTGGACGATTTTTTTATACGGTGTCCTTCCTCTTCTAATATGGGCAGGCTATTCCTACTGGCAAGTCTGGGAAGGGAACTTCCCCTGGTTAGGTGACATCCCTTATTTTCTCTGGGCACTTCTGATTGGATGGTTCATGTGGCAAGACCGTATGTTTGTCTGGATTGAGCGTGCCGATCTCATCCTTGTGTCAAACCGGAGCATGATTCGGGATTTAAAAAGGTATTCGGTTTGGTATCAACTTACGCAACACGTGATTCAATATGGATGCTATCTGCTGTTGCTTGCACCGATTCTATACGTAAAAGGAAGGGACGTGGGCGAGATTCTCGCGTTTGGGGCTGCACTTTTTCTACTCGCTTGGTGTCACGTATGGGTCCAGTATCATCTACGTCTCCGACACGCCCATCTCATGAAGCGATTTTTAATCGTACTCCTTGCTTTTGTAGGCGTGTATGCGTTATTGATTGAGTCGATATTGCTTAGTGTGTTGATCGGAAGCATCATGGTCACATTTGCGTTATACGTAGGGGAAGGATGGATGTCGAAACATCCGAGTGTCGGTCGAGAAATTGAAATCGGAGAACGTGAGCGTGCCTCATTCGATCGTGTCCTGTTGACGACGTCAGGAGCCATCGAGAAGACGAGTGAGCGGAAACGTCCCCTGTATCGACCGAGACCGAATCGCTTCGGCACCGTCAGACGGACGATGGCACTCCTTATGTACTTTAGAACGCCGAGTCATCGGAATTTATGGTTTCGACTCATTCCGCTCGGGATCACGAGCGTGATTCTTCTCCCAAGTTGGTTCAAAATAGTGGTTCCGATTTATCTGTTGTATGTCGCCTATCAAGAACAGACGTCGTTCACGAGAGAAATGGAGCGACATCCATTCTTTCAATCCATTCAAGAAAGAGGTTCATCATGAACGAACAGCAGTATGAGCAACTGTTACAAATCGAGACGGCCAAACCTCAGCAAGGATTCCCGTCCTCAGCCGAATATCACCGTTATGAACCGACTCCTTACGAAGCACTCGATTTGCTTCGGGATGCGTATCCGTTAGAGTCCACAGATACCATCGTGGATTTCGGTTCGGGAAAAGGACGTCTGCCGTTCTATTTAGCGTATACGTTTCGTGTGAGGGCGATTGGTGTCGAGATGGACGGTGGATTTCATGAGGAGGCACTTCAAAATTGGATGAGCTATACGAAGAAACATCGTAATCGGGGAAGTGTTCAATTGGAACAGGGATTCGCGGAGGGATTCATGATTCCACCGGATGCGAATCGATTCTACTTCTTTAATCCGTTCTCGGTGAACGTCTTCCGCCAAGTGATTGCCAACATTATCGAATCTGTTGAAACGGTCCCTCGTCCGGTCGACGTGATTCTATATTATCCGGCGGATGAATACCTCCATTATTTGAACGACGAGACGCCTTTTCAATATGTACAGACCGTTCGACTCCCGCTGAAGAATCTTCATGAGCGATTTTTGATTTACCGGTTTGATATGATGGAATCATCTTGGTGATGGAGGAGTGAGTACGATGAAAAAGAAAGACATTTTAGAGGCATATCGTTGGCGTCAAGCGACGAAAGCGTTCGATGCGGATCGTAAAATCAAAGAAGAGGACATGGAGTTCATCTTAGAGACGGGACGTCTTTCGCCGAGTTCGTTCGGATTCGAGCCATGGCAATTCGTCGTGGTGCGTCGGGAAGATTTACTCCAAAAGATTAAAGATCATGCATGGGGAGCGCAAGGTCAGGCACTGACTGCCAGTCACTTTGTATTGATCCTCGCAAGAACACCGAAAGCCATGCGTTACGATTCGGACTATATTCGTCATATCGTGACGGGGGTACAGGGCCGGACGGAAGAAGAATACGCACAACGCGTGAAACGGGTACAGGAGTTCCAGGAGGACGACTACCGTCTTTTAGACGATGAGCGTGTCTTCCAGGAATGGATCAAGCGTCAGACATATATTCCGCTCGGAAACATGATGACGGCTGCCGCACAAATCGAGATCGATTCATGCCCAATTGAAGGGTTCAATCAAGAGGAAATCGATGAGTTGCTCATCTCAGAAGGTGTGATGGAACGAGGCGAATGGTCACTTTCAGTCATGGTCGCATTCGGATATCGGGCGCGTGATTTCGCACCGAAAACACGTCGTGATTTCAACGAGGTCGTCAAATATATCGGATGAAAAAAGGTTCAATCGCCTCAGCGATTGAACCTTTTGAATTATTTCCAGTCTGTGATGCGGTCGACTGGGAAGCGTACTGATGGGTACCCTTCTTCTGCTGCTTTCCCGATTGAGAGAAGCATGACTGGAAGGTAACGTTCTTTGTCGAGACCGAACGCTTCAGCGATGTTCGCTTTGTCGTATCCGCCGATTGGGTTTGTGTCATATCCGTGTGCACGTGCGACGAGCATGAGTTGCATCGCTACAAGACCTGAATCGAGCATGATGCTATCTTTGATCATTTCTTTCGGTGCATCTTTGAAGATGCCTTTGATCATGTCGACTTGACGGTCGCGGACTTCAGCCGGCATCATACCGCGCTCTACTGCTGTATCGAAAATCTCTTCTGTGTAATCTGCCATTTGATAGTCGGCGAAGAGGGCGATCACAGCTGAAGATGTTTCCACTTGGCGTTTGTTGAAGCTTGCGAGTGGAAGGAGTGTTTCTTTTCCTTCTGCGCTATCGATGACGACGAAGCGCCATGGCTGTAAGTTAAGGGATGAAGGAGCTGTTGTCGCTTCTTCAAGAATTTGTGTCATTTCTTCTTTTGAGATATTGACGTTCTCATCGTATACACGAATCGAGCGGCGTCCTTTGACAATCTCCATAAAGTCTTTTTGTGTAGCAGTGTTCATATTGTAGTCTTCCTTTCATGGTCAATAGTATCTTGTAACATCGTGAGTGATGCTAGTAACTGTTGTTGATCCTCTACCTTCATGTTGACAAAAAGTCGGTCCGTTAAGCACTCTTTTTGCTCAGTCCAATGTGCAATTTGTTCACGACCCTCGTCTGTCAACTCAACATAGATGACACGGTTATCTTGTTCACAGCGTCTCCGCGTGATGAGTCCTTGTGTCTCTAATTGTTTCAGGTGTCGGGTGATGGCGGCATGGTCGACATCGACGCGCTGTTGCAATTCACGTTGCCGCAATGGACCGACGTGATACAAGTTGCTTAAAATGTCGTAGCGACTCAAGCTGAGCCCGTCCATTTCAGAGTCGAATAATTGCCCTAATTCTTTTTGTACAGTGATGATGTGATAGAGAATTTGATCACGAAGCGAGCAAGAATCTCGCATGCACATCGCCTCCTCAAATCATTGATGACTCAATCATTGATGGGTCACACAATGTATAGTAAACCCATCCTGACGATATTTCAAATAAAAAGTTTTAAAAAATAGGTTGTCAAACTGTTATATAATAGTCTATATTATAACCAACTGATATATAACAATGATTAAAGGAGGATGTGAACGCTTGGAACACTATGAACGACTAGATAAGTATCATATTCATGAGAAACTGCTCGAATTTGTGAATAAAAACGTTCTTGAACCTCATGAAATCAATGATTTTTGGGAAGGGGTCGAATCGCTTCTAGAGCGTTTCATTCCAGTGAATCAGACACTTCTAGAGCAACGCAAGACATTCGAGCGATTGTTACAGGAATGGTACAGTAGGCAAGACGAAGTCGATCCAATCGAATACGAGACATTTTTAACGTCGATCGGCTATATCGAACCGGTCGTCGAAGATTTTAATATCGACGTGTTGAATGTCGATCGCGAAATCGCTCATCAAGCGGGACCGCAACTCGTCGTACCGTTAGACAATGCCAGATATGCACTCAATGCCGCCAACGCCAGATGGGGAAGTCTCTACGACGCTCTTTATGGGACGGACATGATTGACGAGACAGACGGTATGGAAAAGGGGAGAGCATATAATCCCGTTCGCGGTAATGAGGTCATTCGGTTAGCGAAACAGTTTCTGGATGACACGTTCCCGCTACCATCAGGGTCACACAGAGACGTATCACGATATGTCGTTCGTGACGACGTCGCCTACGCGGTGATTGGAGACGAGGAGCATTTATTCGCTTATGATTCCTTCGTCGGTTATACCGGCGAACCGAACGAGTTGAAGACATTGATGCTCCAGCACCATGCCTTGCACGTCGAACTTCAATTCGACCGCGAACATCCAGTCGGCAAAGTCGATCCTGCTGGACTGATGGACATCGAGCTTGAATCAGCCCTCTCCGCTATTGTGGATTGCGAAGACTCGGTCGCAGCCGTTTGCGCAGAAGACAAAGTTCATCTGTATCGTAATTGGCTCGGTCTAATGGATGGGACGCTTGAAGCCTCGTTCCAAAAAGACGGGAAGCGACTCTCTCGGCGTTTAAACGAAGACAAGCGTTTGATTGGAAAAGGTGGGGCGGAAGTCGTCCTCCCAGGACGCGCGCTCTTGTTCATTCGGAACGTTGGACACTTGATGACGACGGACTTGATTCTTGATGCAGAAGGTCGCGAGGTACCAGAGGGGATCGTTGATGCCATCTTTACTTCATTGATTGCAAGTCGCCATCTTCATCGTCGTCTCAACTCTCGGGAAGGATCGATTTACATCGTCAAGCCGAAAATGCACGGCTCTGAAGAAGTGGCATTCACCAATGTTTTGTTTGATGCCGTGGAAAATCTGCTGGACCTTCCTCGCTATACGTTAAAAGTCGGCGTGATGGATGAAGAAAGACGAACGTCGCTCAACTTGAAAAATTGTATCGCGCAAGTAAAAGAACGGGTCGTCTTCATCAACACGGGCTTCCTTGACCGGACGGGAGACGAGATTCATTCTTCGATGACGCTCGGACCGATGCGTCGGAAGGGAGAAATGAAGACGTCACCTTGGCTCGCTGCATATGAACGGTTGAATGTATCGATCGGTCTCGAGAGTGGGTTCCATCATCAAGCACAAATCGGAAAAGGGATGTGGGCGATGCCCGATCGGATGCAGGACATGATGCGTGAAAAAATGGCACATGTACGGTCCGGGGCAACGACGGCATGGGTGCCTTCACCGACCGCGGCGACGCTCCATGCGATGCACTATCATCAACTCGATGCTTTTGATGTACAGCGAGAATTGTTGAAACAGCCTGTTTTAAAACATGAACGACAACAGCTCCTTGAGATTCCACTCGCGACGCGCATCTATTCGCAAGAAGAGATCAAAGAAGAGCTTGAGAACAATTTGCAAGGATTGCTCGGGTACGTCGTTCGTTGGGTCGAACAAGGTGTCGGTTGTTCGAAAGTGCCGGATATTCACCATGTCGGACTGATGGAAGACCGGGCGACACTCCGGATTTCGAGCCAACACGTGGCCAACTGGTTGCATCACGGCATTTGTTCAGCAGAACAAGTCGAGGTCACCCTTTATCGGATGGCACGAGTCGTCGATGAGCAAAACGAGTCAGACTCGAATTACCGGCCGATGACACCGGACGTCGATCAATCGATCGCCTATCAGGCTGCCCACGAACTTGTATTTCATGGGTTGAAACAACCGAACGGGTACACGGAACCAATCTTGCATCGTCGTCGCCGTGAATTTATGAAACGTCAAACTGTGGAGTTAAACCTTAAAGGAGGAACCTCATCATGACAACGAAAAAAATGGAAAGCGAACAGTTGATTGAACGTTGGGTCGTCCGCCGCATCGTATCTGGAGAATCGACAGCATCTTTGGCGAACACAGCATTCGTATACGGCAACGACTTGATGCGTCTCGTCTTGGACCGGACAGATGGGTCGCTCCAAATCATGAAAGAGCCGATCGATGAAGTTGTCGTTTTCCGCAAGCCGGAAGATCGGGACGAAGAAAATGTTTGCCGTTGCTGCGGGATGGAGCATTCGACGTTCAAGGCAGCATTGGAGTGTTGTGCTTACCTTGACTAAACCATTTGTTTTGCATCATCTGTTATATAACAAATCAAATTTATTGAAGTTAATATAATACAGGAGGGGTTATCGATGAAACAACGCGAAGAATTGGTGAACAGCTGGAAGTCAGAACGATTTGAAGGGGTAGAACGTCCATACTCTGTAGAAGACGTCATGAAATTACGAGGATCCATCGTGATTGAACAGACACTCGCGACAAAAGGAGCGGAACGCTTATGGCAATTGATGCACGAGCGTGACTACGTGCATGCACTTGGCGCGTTGACAGGAAACCAAGCCATTCAGCAAGTGAAGGCAGGACTTGAAGCGATTTACTTGAGCGGCTGGCAAGTAGCGGCAGATGCGAACCTGTCGGGTCACATGTATCCGGACCAGAGTCTATATCCGGCCAACTCGGTTCCAAGTGTCGTTAAACGAATCAATCAGGCACTTCAACGTGCCGATCAAATTCAAACGGCGGAAGGAAAAGGCGACACACATTGGTTCGCACCGATTGTCGCCGATATGGAGGCTGGATTCGGCGGGGTGCTCAACGTATTCGAATTGACGAAGGCGATGATCGAAGCAGGGGCTGCCGGCGTTCACCTCGAAGACCAGCTCTCGTCTGAGAAGAAATGTGGTCACCTCGGTGGGAAGGTGTTACTCCCGACCCAGACAGCTGTGAAAAACTTGATTTCGGCTCGACTCGCGGCAGACGTCATGGGCGTCCCGACAATCATCGTAGCGCGGACAGATGCGCACGCTGCGAACTTGATCACGAGCGACATCGACCCAATCGATCATCCGTTCATCATTGGAGAGCGTACGCCGGAAGGCTTCTATCGTACGGAAGCTGGTATCGAGCAAGCCATCGCTCGCGGTCTCGCTTATGCACCATATGCAGACCTCGTCTGGTGCGAGACTTCTGAACCAGATCTGGCAGAGGCGCGTCAATTTGCCGAAGCGATTCATGCGAAGTTTCCAGGCAAACTTCTCGCTTACAACTGCTCGCCATCGTTCAACTGGAAGAAGAAGTTGTCAGACGAAGAGATTGCTACGTTCCAACAAGAAATCGGCGCAATGGGATACAAGTTCCAGTTCGTCACACTCGCTGGATTCCACGCGCTCAACTTCGGCATGTTCGAGCTCGCACGCGGTTACAAAGACCGTGGCATGGCAGCGTACTCAGAATTACAACAAGCAGAATTTGCGGCTGAAGTACATGGTTACACGGCGACACGTCATCAGCGTGAAGTCGGAACGGGTTACTTCGATGAAGTCTCGCTCGTCATCTCAGGTGGGCAATCATCAACGACTGCACTGGCTGGGTCGACAGAAGCAGAGCAGTTCACAAATTGATCATATTTTGGAGACGCCAACTTGTTGGTGTCTCTTTCTTTATGTGAAAGTATGTGAGATAGATTGATGAATATGTGAAAAAAAGATGAACCAAAGTTCATTTTCACTTCTCCAATTCGACGAATAGTTGTCACAAATAGTAAGAATAAACCGTTTCCATTCCTTGTATACTCAATCTGTTCACAAGTTGGACACAATGATAAAGGGGGAAGCATCATGCAAGGGGAACGATTGAATAAACGCAACGCTTGGTATCAAGCGGTATGGCGTTGGCACTTTTATGCAGGTCTCATATTTGCACCAATTTTTATTATCCTGGCTGTGACAGGAAGCATTTATTTATTTGAACCGCAAATAACGAAGATGCAATACAAAGACATGATGACGGCAACTTTCACGGAAGAACAGCCGATTGAAGTCCAAAAGGAATCATTCATGACGGAATATCCGGATGCGATGATCACATCGATTCGTTTGCCGGATGAAGGCGAATCGACTCGAATCGGTTGGATGAACAAAGACGAGATGATGTATACATATATTCATCCGGAAACTACAGAAGTTTTAGGAACGCGGTCTGCTGAAGGTAGCATGGATTTATTAGTTGTGATTCATGGCACACTATTAGGTGGTCAAATCGGGAACTGGGTCGTCGAACTCGCGGCGTCCTGGGCAATCATTCTTCTTATTACGGGGACATTCTTGTTTTGGCCGCGTGGTAAGAATCCGCTTCGGATGCTTATGCCGAAGCTTGGGAAAGGACGACAGTGGTGGAAGCAGATGCACGGTAGCGTCGCTTTGTGGTCATCGCTAGGCCTCGTGCTCATTATCAGTTCAGGGTTGGCTTGGTCATCCGTTTCGGGTGCGATGTTGCAGTGGGTTTCCTCGTCGACAAACACGGGAGCACCGATGTATGCCTATGCGTTTGGCGCCAAGCCAGAATCGACCGTGACGACAAAAGAGGTGGCAGAAGACGTACCTTGGGCGACCCAAGCAGATCTCGTTCCAACGTCTTCTCCAAGTACGATGTTGCCGATTGATTTAAATCAGGTGGTGAACAAGTCCACGATTGATCGACCGTACACAATCTCGCTTCCAGAAGGCGAAACAGGCGTCTATACTGTCACATCGGCAGCAGGTCATCCATTTAAAGAATCGACGGTGAACTTAGATCAATATAGTGGTGAAACACTCAGCTCTGTGACATACGCAGATTACGGGATTCTCGGAAAACTGATTACGGTTGGAATCGCGTTCCATGAAGGTCGCCTGTTCGGTTTACTCAATCAATTGGTCGGTGTCGCGCTTTGTCTAGGTCTCATTTTCGTGGTCATCAGCTCGTTCATGATGTGGCGCAAACGAAAAGTCGGATCCATTGAACAGATGAAGCGGTTTGAGGACGAACGCATTAAACGAATCGTCGGTATCTTGATTTTACTTCTAGGTGTGACATTACCGCTCGCAGGAATCAGTATTCTTGTCGTTCTCCTATTTGATTGGTTGATTGGTCGCCGGAAGTTGAAAGCGGAGGTGGCAGCATGAAACGATTTAAAGCAGTCATTCCTGTCATCCTAGCGACAATTTGGTTAAGCGCGTGTCAACTTCAACCAGTAGAACGCACCATTGATCCGATTGGGATTCAACTGATCGTACCTGAACGTATAGAAGTTGGCTCGACGACGCTTGCGATGAAAGTATCGAATGATGAACGTGTGACGGAAAGCCATATTCAAGTCACGCCTTACGATTCGGAAGAGACCCGGACGTATGAAGTGACAGAAAAGGATGGCTATCTCGTGACGAGCGTGAAACTCGATCAGGGAATCTACCAAGTGAACGGCATGGTCCATGAAGGGCAGAAGGTCTATACGCCGTCCGCATGGATGATTGTCGGTGATGTACCGCAAGACCAAATCGACCAATTGCAGCAACCAATCGTTCACTCACACGACCATGGTGGTGAACATCAGCATTAAAAAAGTAACCGTTGCGTATGCAGCGGTTACTTTCGTTTAAGACGTATCCCGATCTCTCCAATGAGAACGGCAAGGCCCATGAATCCGGCACCGAGAATGGCCATCTGATTCTGGTTGGCGACCCCGATTCCGTTCTCGAATTGATAAATGTCCCGCGTTAAGAATTGAATCGGCTCACCGGATGTGAGTGCTTGTTCATAACCGAGCCAAATCAAAATCGAGAATGTGGCAATTGAAACCAAAAGTCCGATGAATGCGGTAGTACTGACACGGATTACGGTTCGAGTCATAGCGTTTCCTCTTTTCCTGTTTGTATACGATACGTCACAAGCTGAGGAAAAGATTCACGAGGCAATCATTTCGGAATGGTCAACACTTGTCCGACATAGATGGAGTTGACGTTTGTGATGTTATTGGCGGCTGCGATTTTTGCGACGGTCGTATTGTACATCGTCGCAATCTTGTAGAGTGTGTCGCCCGATTTCACCGTATATTTCACAGTCGTCGTAGGTGGTGTAACGGTCGTTCCTGGAATGATGAGCACTTGTCCGACATAGATGGAGTTGACGTTTGTGATGTTATTGGCGGCTGCGATTTTTGCGACGGTCGTATTGTACATCGTCGCAATCTTGTAGAGTGTGTCGCCCGATTTCACAGTGTATTTCACGGTCGTCGTAGGTGGTGTAACGGTCGTTCCTGGAATGATGAGCACTTGTCCTACATAAATCAAGCTGTAGTTCGTAATGTTGTTGGCGGCAGCAAGCGCCGAGACGGTGACTCCGTATGTCCGTGCGATACTGTACAACGTATCACCTGACTTCACGGTATACGTTTTGTTCGTCGATGTGTTTTGATATGCAAGTAATTGTGAGACCGTGACAAATTTGTACCCTTTTGCTTTGAGTTGTGAAATCATCGTTGGGAGTGCGAGCGGTGTACCCGGGGCCCCGGCTCCGGTATGCATCAAGACGATTGAACCCGGTTTGATGTTAGTCTGAACTTTCGTGTTGATTTGGCTCGCGGTCAACCCTTTCCAGTCAATCGTATCAATGTTCCATTGAATCGTGTATCCGTATCCTGCAGCCCCGACACCGCTCAATACGGTACTATTCACTGCACCAAACGGGGCTCTGAAAATCGGTTTTGTCGTTTTTCCGGTCAACGATTTAATCAAAGCTTCCGTGCGGTCGAGTTCGGATTTCATCTGCGTGGCAGCCAGTTTGGTGAAGTCAGGGTGTGTATACGAGTGATTTCCGAGTTGATGTCCTTTTGCGGCGATATTTTTAATGTACTGTGGATGGTTATTTGCGCCCGACCCCGTTAAAAAGAAAGTGGCTTTGACATTGTTTTTTGCTAAAATGTCTAAAATCTTGTTCGTGTTCGCCCCGTCTGCCCCGTCATCGAACGTCAATGCGACGACCTTGCTCGTCGTGTTCACGCTCGTGACAAATTTTGAAGCGGCGGCACTGACGGAAATCGATTGTGTGATCACCATCGCCAATAAGATGAACAGTGCCATCGCCCCACGAATGACCTTACGTTTCATCTGAATTCGCCTCCATTCATGATGTAACTCTCTTGATGTTAAGACTTTCCAAATGATTGACCTTGATATATTTTATATACCCCTTTTTAGAAATGATGGACTAAAATTCGGAAATGTACTCAATAAATTTTGATTCAACTATATGTGTGAAATTTGTGAGAATGTATCGTGGGATATATCACAGAATGCTCACACTCTTTTTGGAAAGAGATGGTATCATGAACAATGTGTGAAAGATGTAAGCGATTTATAAGGAGGACTTATGATGAAAAAGATGATGACACGGTTTGGGGTCGTGTTTGGACTCATCGGGTTATTCGTACTCGGTGCGTGTGGTACGGAGAAAGAAGCGGAGAGCGCGGCTGTTCCACAGTCAATGGAACCGGTCGAGGCAGAGTTGACGGTAGAGGCAACGGCTGAAAAGGGAGAGGCGGTACCTTTATCAGTAACAGTCACGCAAGATGGTCAACCTGTAGACGATGCGGATGAAATCAAGTTCGAGGTATGGAAGAATGGTGCGAAGGAAGAAAGTGAGATGATCAAGGCGTCACTCACGAAAGACGGTATCTATGAAGCGGAGACGACGTTCGCGGAAGAAGCGGTCTATACGGTTCAGGTTCACGTGACAGCGCGTTCGATGCACACCATGCCGACGACAAACGTGACGGTTGGACATCCAGAAACGGCTGCTGAAGCAGAAGAAGAGAGTGAGCATCATCACCACGCTGGAGCGGATATCACGCTTGACCCGAAAGAGGCGACAGCAGGGGAAGAACAACCATTCATGGTACACGTCATGATTGAAGACGAGATGTTCGCTGGAGCGGACGTACAGCTCGAAATCTTCCAAGATGGGGCAGAGAAGCATGAATGGGTGAAGTTGGAGGAAGCAGATGCTGGGATGTATAAAGGTGCACACACTTTTGCTGAATCAGGCGCATACAACGTTCAAGTCCATGTCACGAAAGGTCATGACATTCATGAGCACGTGATGGAAACGATAAACGTTAAATAAAAAATCGGCTCGCGTTTGAGCCGATTTTTTATTATGCATTTTGGTAAAGGGATTCAACTTGTTGTTGAAGCGCCTCGTTCTCCAAGTACTCATCGTATGTTGCTTCTTTATCCACGATGCCATTCGGTGTCACTTCAATGATGCGTGTCGCAATCGTCGAGATGAGCTGATGGTCATGTGAGCTGAAGAGGAGTACGCCTTTGAACGACTCGAGACCGTTGTTAAGTGCTGTGATCGATTCGAGGTCCAAGTGGTTCGTCGGATCGTCGAGGACGAGCACGTTCGAATTTGAAAGCATCATCTTCGAGAGCATGCAGCGTACTTTTTCTCCCCCTGAGAGTACAGACGCCTTCTTCATGACTTCTTCACCTGAGAAGAGCATGCGGCCGAGGAATCCACGAAGGAACGTGTCTGACTCATCGGCAGGCGAGAACTGGCGCAACCAGTCAAGGATGCTCTTTTCTGAGCCCTCGAAGTATTCTGAGTTGTCTTTCGGGAAGTATGACTGAGTCGTCGTTACGCCCCATTTGACTGATCCTGTGTCTGGCTCCATCTCACCCATGAGAATTTTGAAGAGTGTCGTGATGGCAACGTCCGAACGACCGACGAATGCGACTTTGTCCGTCTTGTTGAGTGAGAACGTGACGTTGTCGAGTACTTTTACACCATCGATTGTCTTCGATACGTTATCGACATAGAGAACATCGTTTCCGATCTCGCGCTCCATCGTGAATCCGACGAATGGATAACGACGTGACGACGGACGGATGTCATCAAGTGTGATTTTATCGAGCAACTTCTTACGCGACGTCGCTTGACGTGCTTTCGATGCGTTCGAGCTGAAACGTGCGATAAAGTTTTGAAGCTCTTTGATTTTCTCTTCTTTCTTCTTGTTCTGGTCTGCCGCCATACGTGTAGCGAGTTGGCTAGACTCATACCAGAAGTCGTAGTTCCCGACATACAATTGGATTTTTCCAAAGTCGAGGTCGGCCATGTGCGTACAGACTTTGTTCAAGAAGTGACGGTCGTGGGAAACGACGATGACTGTGTTTTCAAAGTTGATCAAGAATTCTTCTAACCATTGAATCGCTTTTAAGTCAAGTCCGTTAGTCGGCTCGTCTAAGAGGAGGATATCTGGCTTACCGAAGAGCGCTTGGGCAAGAAGGACTTTGACTTTCTCCCCACCTGTGAGTTCGCTCATTTGTTTCTGGTGGAGCGCTTCAGAGATACCGAGACCTTGGAGGACCATCGAGGCTTCCGACTCTGCTTCCCAACCGTTCAACTCAGCGAATTCCCCTTCGAGTTCAGCTGCGCGCATCCCGTCTTCATCTGAGAAGTCTTCTTTCATGTAGATGGCGTCTTTTTCTTTCATTACTTTGTAGAGACGCTCGTGACCCATGATGACGGTCTCGAGAACTGCACTGTCCTCATACGCGTAGTGGTCCTGTTTGAGGACGGCGAGACGTTCGCCTGGTGTGATGCTGACATCACCCGTCGTCGTATCTTGTTCACCTGATAAAATCTTTAAGAATGTCGATTTTCCGGCACCGTTCGCACCGATCAATCCGTAACAGTTGCCTGGCGTGAACTTGATGTTCACCTCTTCAAACAACTTGCGACCGCCAAATTGTAGGCTGACGTTATTTACTGTAATCATGTATGGTATCCCTCGTTTTTCTGATTAGTTTACGACGTGTATTGTATCACGTTTTTGAAAAACGCGCAGTCGCGTAAAAAGTGGAAGTGAAAAATGACTCTATTCGGTAATTCCCAACATATCATATGTTTAGTAAAAACATAACGTCTCACTTAATACATTTGGTTACTTGAAGTGAGACGTTGTGTCAAAGCAACGAAGTAAACGAATTCCTTCAGGGGAAATAGTGCAGTTCAGTTGCCATATTTCTAATCCGGAAGGTATCGCATCGTTAATCAATTGACGAATTAGATGGTCTTGTTTTCGGTTGGAATTACCGGTATAAATTGGTGCGTCATATAAAAAAACATATAAGAGGACTGCTCTTCCGGTTTGGGGTAGAGTGGAAATCAGAGCGTGGAGATGACGAATCAACCGTTCTGTCTCGATGGGTCGTTTCAATCGTCTACGTTTAAAGTGTGGGAGAGGAATAGTGAGTAGTTCGCTGAGCGGAGCCTTCACTTCCATGAAGATTCCATCAATCTGAAAATCGATTCGTGCACCGCCAATTACTATTTCACGTTTGATTCCCCTCGGGGTTGAGAAAGCATCAAGCTGGTTCTCGAGTAAGAAAGCTTCAACATAGTCGTTGACACGACCTTGATTGATTCCAATCCATTGTTCACCATCGACTGAAATGGCTTCGACTGTAAAGTGAGTTTTACGATTCGAGTCATAGGTTTCTGAGACGAGGCAGGGGATGTTTTCAAATATAATATCTCCAATCCTTCCTGTTACAGGACAATGGCAAGGCGCGAGCAAATCATCAACGAGTACGTCCATGACAAAGCGATTACGTCTGTTTACAATTATCGCTTTTTTCAAAGGTTCTTCAAATAAAATCATTGCCACTTTTACGTGAAATGACGGTATTCAACTCAAATGCTACATTTCCTGCGAGTGCGCGTGAAATCATACATTGATCTTTCGCTTTTTTCGCGATGCGCTCGACAAGCGTGATGTCTCGGTCGGTCATCTCTGTAGGTACATGAATCGTTGTCGCATAGCGAATCGTCTCGTAAGTGAAGATGCCGTTCGTCACATCGACGATGCCCTCTGCATTAATCGTGATACCACGATGAGTCAGGTCACTCCGTCCAAGTACGGCTGCGAGGGTGATGATATAACACGTTGCCGCTGCCCCGAGGAGCATCTCATCCGGATTCGTTCCGACTCCCGGACCGTCCATTTCGGGTGGGATTGAAATCTGTGTCTTTAATCGCTCGGCCTCGAGGGTGCCGACGTCATTTCGTCCGCCATCCCAACCGAGGTTCATGCTAAATGTATGTTTCATCAAAAATCGCCTCCAATGTCTCTAGTGTAAAAGAGAACGATTGGAGGCGCATGTGTTATGCTTGTGCGCGCTTCGCGAATGTGCGAAGTGTTTCGATGATGACCGTTGTCGCTTTTTCCATATTGTTCACAGAGATATATTCGAACTTCCCGTGATAGTTCTCTCCACCTGTGAAGATGTTCGGTGTTGGAAGACCCATGTAAGAAAGTTGCGATCCGTCTGTGCCACCACGAATCGGTTCGATTTTCGGTTCGATGCCAAGGCCGCGCATGACATCAGCGACGGTATCGACGATGTGTTTGACTGGTTCGATTTTCTCGGCCATGTTGTAATACTGGTCTTCCATTTGGAGTTCAATCCGTGCTTCCCCGTATTTTTGTTTCCATTCGAGGACAAGCTTCTCCATCAACGCTTTACGCGCTTCAAACTTCTGTTTGTCGTGATCGCGGATGATGTATTGAAGCGTCGTCTTCTCGACGTCCCCAGTGAAGCCGTTCAAATGGAAGAATCCTTCATAATTGCTCGTCCGTTCTGGTGCCTCATCAGCAGGTAACCGATTTTGGAACGCCATCGCGAGCTTCATCGAGTTCACCATCTTATTTTTCGCGCTACCTGGGTGTACGTTCGTTCCGTGGAAGGTGATGGTCGCACCGGCTGCGTTGAAGCTCTCATACTGCAACTCTCCGAGTGGTCCGCCGTCCATCGTATAAGCGAAGTCTGCATTGAATCGGGCGACATCGAATTTATGTGGTCCACGGCCGATTTCTTCATCTGGTGTGAAGGCGATGCGAACCGTCCCGTGTGGAATCTCAGGATGGGCCAATAAGTATTCAACGGCTGTAACGATTTCAGCAATCCCTGCCTTATCATCCGCACCAAGGAGTGTCGTACCATCCGTTGTCATGAGCGTATGCCCGACATACCCATCAAGTTCTGGGAAGTCTTTTGGTGATAAGACGACATTCAATGACTCGTTCAAGACGATGTCGCCACCTTCATAATGCTCGACGAGTTGAGGGGACACGTTCGTTCCTGTGAAGTCGGTCGCTGTATCCACATGAGCGAGGAATCCGATTGTCGGGACGTCATAATCGACGTTACTTGGAAGTGTGGCGAATAGATAGCCGTATTCATCCGTCTCGACGTCTGTCAGTCCGAGTTCTTTTAATTCTTTCTCCAAATGACGAATCAAATCCCATTGTTTGGCCGTCGATGGTGTTGTCGTACTCGTGAAGTCAGACTGTGTATCGATCTTCGCGTAAGTCATTAAGCGTTCAATTAATTTGTCTTGCATCTAAAAACCTCCCTAAGTCTTTACTCAACATATTCAGTTTAGCATGAGGGCAGTCGTATAAAGTATCAAAATAGTTTGAAAAAAGGCGACCAAATGAATGGTCGCCTTCTGATTTACTGAATGATTACCCCGCCATCGATGACGAATTCGGCGCCGGTGAAGTAACTCGATTCGTTTGAACCGAGAAACAAAACGAGGTGGGATACGTCTTGAGGTTTTCCGATTCGTTTCAGAGGAACCGTTTCAGCCATTTGCTGTACTACCTCTTCAACGCCAGGTTGCATGATCATTGGTGTCTCGATCAATCCTGGGTGAATGGAGTTGACGCGGATGCCGTCAGCCGCCACTTCAAGAGCAACTGCTTTTGTCATACCACGAACCGCAAATTTGGAAGCGACGTAGGCGGCTCCGCCCATCCCTAAAATTCCCGATATTGAAGAGATGTTGATAATGGAACCATGACCGGCTTTTCGCATCGAAGGAATGACCGTTTTCATTCCAAGAAAGACGCCAACTTGGTTAATGTCGATTACTTTCCGATATTCCGCTTCAGAGAGTTCATCGATTGTTGGGGTTACAGCAATTCCCGCATTGTTCACCAGAATAGTGATTGGTCCGAATGTTTCTTCAGTTGCTTTGACAATCGCTTCCCAGTCTTCTAGTTTGGTCACGTCATGCTTCATAAAAATCGCTTTTCCATGCAACTCTTTTTCCAATGCCTCGCCCTCGCTGCTCAAAATGTCGGTGAATACGACCAGTGCGCCTTCATCGACCAATGCCTTGACATGGGATGCCCCCATTCCTCGCGCGCCACCTGTTACCAAAGCGACTTGATCTTGTACACGTCCCATTGTTTTTCCTCCTCGGATCACACAAAAGAAGGCAAGCGTCTCTTTTCATTATAATATGTTTTATTACCTATTGTGAATGAACAAGGAGAGGAGAAACTTAAAATAAGATGGGAAAAAGAAGTGGCAAGATAAACGATGTGAAGATGGCCGTCAACCCCATCGCAGCACCACCAGTTGCACCAGACAACGGATGTTCCGTTGCCGCTTGAGCGGTCCCGATTCCATGACTGATCGTCCCGAGTGTGAGTCCACGCGTGAACGGGTCGTCCATACGGATCCATGTCAAGAGTACCGGTCCAAGCATCGCCCCTAAAATACCGCAGGCAACAGCAATCGAGGCGGCAAGTGTCGCATCTCCTTCTAGCTGTCGAGCCAACTCAAGGGCGATCGGGGACGTGGCCGACTTGACCGATAGCGCAATCAATACGTTTTCGGTAAACGAAAACAGTTTGCCGAAAAGTACAGCCACAAAAATCGTAGAGAGTGACCCGAGTACGATGGCACTCAGGGCCCGTTTTGCCCGGGCGAGTAGTACGGGTAAGTTGCGATAGAGTGGTAACCCGAGGGCGACCGTCGCCGGACCAAGTAAGATGGTGATGATGTCGGTGGCTGGTTTATACGTATCATAGGACTGTCCTGTCACGAGTAACATGAGAATCAGAATCGCTGTACTTAAGAAGACGACATTGGTGAACGGAGATGCCCACTTTTTCGAAAGTTGACGACTGAGCGAATACACGAGAATCGTCAACCCGATCCAAATGTATGTCATGATGCCTCACCTTCTTTCCCGGAAACGAGCGCCGTCAAAATCATCCCGACCGCCATGCTGGCGAGTAACGTGATTAGGAGCGGAATACCGGCAGCTTTTAACAACGTACCGTATGCCATAAGGCCGACGGCAATCGGGATGAAGAAGAAGGCGAGGTGCTTCGTTAAATATCCAGCACTGTCCTCAATCCATTCCACGCGAATGACTTTTGTCAACAAGAGGACGAGCAAGAGCACCATGCCGATGACGCTGCCTGGTACTTTCCACGAGAACGTCTCAACAATCCAGTTTCCGAGCGTGCTCAACCCAAACAAGAGTGAGAGCCCGATAATCCATTTTAATAATTTCATATACATGACTTCCTTTCACGTCATTCAAAACGTATGAATCTTCTCAAATTCAACGAGAGAGGTCAAGAATAGGGTATTACAAAAAATATAAGGGGTACATACGTTCGGGATGCTATACTACATCTATCATAAACAAGCGGGGTGCCGAGATGGAACTAAAAACGATTGAGCAATTTATTCAAGAGCATGGATTACAAAACAGGGAAGACATTTTACATGCGTTCACAAAGCGGGTCAATTTGACAACTTTGCCACGGACAACAAGGGAAGAAGTAGCGGTTGGCCATTCTAAGTTTGGCGGATATCCTGACTTACCACACGCAGACTTGCATCCTGGAGAGAATATGACGTTTTTAGCTCAGTTTCGTTTAAGTGATTTGGCTGAGTTTGAATCCGTAGATGCACTCCCGAAAGAAGGTTTGTTGTCTTTCTTCTATGATTTAGAAGAACAACCTTGGGGAGATGTGGATGAACGTCATCTTTGGCGTGTTCTGTTTACTGAAGAATCGAAACTTGAGCGAGTGCGAGTTGGAGAAGCATTAAATGAACGTGCCGTTTCCTTTAAAGAAAGCTATGCAGAGAATGAATATAGTTTATATGAGCTGCTCGACGAAGAGATGTACGATCGGTTACTCGAACGATTCGAACAAGAAGAACTTCATGCAATCGGTGGACATCCGAGTGAAGTGCAAGGTGACGTTTTTGAAGAGATACAAGAAACATATGGGGAACGATTCGATCATCCTTTCCTATTGTTTCAAATGGACACGTCTGAAGAGTTAGACGTCATGTTCGGGGATGCAGGTATTCTCTATTTTCTCATTCCGGAAGATGCTCTCCGTGCCAAACGGTTTGGAGAAACCGAAATCATTATGCAGTGTTATTGAACGCAAAAAAGGGAGCCGACTCGAATGAGTCGACTCTCTTTTGATTACGCTTGTTTTTTCTTACGGAATCGTGCGAAGAACTCATAGACGATCGGTACGATGAGCAACGTGAGAAGTGTCGAACTTGTGAGTCCGCCAATCACGGTGACCCCGAGACCTTTCGAGATGAGTGCGCCACCCTCGAGACCGAGTGCGAGTGGTGCGAGTGCACCGATTGTCGCGAGTGCGGTCATCAAGATTGGGCGAAGGCGTGTGCCCGCTGCCTCAAGTAACGCTTCACGTGTTGATAAACCAGCTTCTTCTTTATGAATGACGCGGTCAATCAAAACGATGGCGTTCGTGACGACAATCCCGATCAACATGAGTGCCCCGATCAAGGCAGAAACCGAAATCGTTTCACCCGTGATGAGAAGGGCGACGAGTCCCCCGATAATCGCATACGGAAGTGAGAACAACACGACGAATGGCGTGAGTGCCCCTCCGAATGTGATGACGAGAACCAAGTAGACGATGGCGATCGCGGCGAGCATCGCAAGACCGAGCTGTGTGAACGATTCTTGAATCTGTTCCGTTACACCGCCGACATCATACGAGACGCCAGAAGGGAGCTCGATGTCCGATACGCGTTCTTCAATCGCAGCAGACGCTTCTGTCGCTTTATCTGTGCTGAGTTCAACACTTACTTGCGCAAGCAGTTTTCCGTCGCGCTCGACGAGTGTGTCCGGTGTTGTGCCTTCTTCGATTTCAATGAAGTCTGAAATCGGGCGTGGTCCGAACGGTGTCGTGATTTCTTGTGCTTGCAGGTCATCGACACTGTCATACGTCACTTGCTCGTTCGGGATGACGACGTCTAACTGTTTGTCATCCACTGTGACACTCGCAAGTGGACTTTCTGGTGCCTGGAACTGACTGATGACTTGCGCGATTTGACCTGCCGACACACCGGCTTCTGCAGCGGCCTGTTGGTCGACGTTGAACGTGTATTGTACATAGGACTCACGTAAGTCAGATGTCGCTTGACGGACATAATCCGTTTCCTCTTCAATCGTTTCGATGAAAGTCGGCACGATGGCTTCTAAATCTTCAAGTGAGTTGGCATAGACGTTGTATGTGACACCGCTCGTTGCGCCGCCACCTGAGAAGTCTTGTTCTTTCCATTCCCCGTTCGAAGCGAGTTCGTTCAATTTCTCGATATCAGCTAACTTCACATCCGCGAAGTCTTCCGTATCTGGATCATATTGAACGATGAAGATTCCTTGTTTGTTGTTTCCGGGGTTCAGCGGGTTCTCTCCACCGACCGTGAACTGAACATCGGTTGCGTTCGGTTGTTCTTCCATGAAGTATTCTTCTGCCACTTCTGCTGCGGCAATCGAATCTTCAAGTGTTTGACCAGGTTCTGGGTCGAACGTGACGAACAACGTCTTCTCCGAATCCTGATTCAAGAAGTTGACCCCAATCGCTGGGACAAGGGCAAAGCTACCAATCAATAGGGCAGTCGCGAGACCGAACACGACGAGTTTATGGTTCAGTGACCAGTTCAAGACGCCACGATACCATTCCGCGAGCTTGCCTGGACCTTCTTCTGGCTTCAACTTGTCGCGGTTTTTAAAGAACGAGTCGGCCATCATTGGTACGACCGTGATTGCCACGAGTAACGAAGCGAGTAATGCGAAGACGACCGTCAATGCGAACGGCAAGAACAGTTCACCGACAAAACCAGTGACAAATCCAAGCGGCAAGAATACTGCAATCGTGACGATGGTCGACGAGGCGATCGGGATGAATACTTCTTTTGTTGCCGCGATAATCAACTCTTTACCGCGAAGTGGTTCGTTCGAACGCGTGAGTCGACGGTAAATGTTCTCGATGACGACGATGGAGTCATCGACGACGCGCCCAATCGCAACGGTCATCGCACCGAGCGTCATGATGTTCAACGTGATATCCAACTGCTTCAAGACGATGAGTGCCATGAGAAGCGACAACGGGATCGAGATGACGGCGATGATCGTCGATCGGAAGTTACGTAAGAACACTAAGATGATGAGGATAGCGAACAACCCACCAAGTAATGCTTTAGACAACATGGTTTCGACCGACTCTTCAATCGGTTGTCCTTGGTCGAGTGTGATTGATACATTCGCCGTATCGTTTTCAGCTTCGAAGTCATTCAATACTTCTTTGACGGCGTTGACGACATCGACCGTGTTCGCATCTTGTGTCTTCGTCACTTGTACGCCGATTGAACGTTCACCGTTCGAGCGAGAAATCGATTCTTCGATTCCTTTGTCCTCGATTGTCGCAAGTTCACTCAACGCGACAGTCGGAACCGTCGTCGGAACGTTCGGTGGTAATGCCGATGGTGTTTCCGTCGGGACCTCTGTTGGCACGTCTGGCGTTTGACTAGGTGGCAATTCAGTCGGGGCAGACGGTGTCGTCGGCGTTGATTGTGCTGGTGAGTAAGGGATTTGGATGTCGCGGAACGCTTCGAGCGTCTCCGACTTGCCGTCGATGACGACCGCTTGCTCCGTATCACCTAATTCATATAACCCGAGCGCAATTCGAGCGTCATTCGCTTGAATCAATTGTTTGACCGTATCTTCTGTCAAATTGTATTCTGCGAGCGCTTCTTGGTCGAATTGAAGTTCGACGCGGCGAATCTCTTGTCCGGCAATTTGGACGGTTTGCGCACCTTCCACTCCTTCAAGAGCAGGCTGCACTTCTTCCTCGACGAGTTTTGTCAATTCGGCCAAATCAAGACTCTCATCCGAGATGGCAGCCCCGATTACCGGGAAAGCGTCGAAACTGAGACGCGACACTTGTGGTTCTTGTGCCGATTCAGGTAGTTCGACGTTACTTAACGCATCTTTGACTTGTTGTTCCGCTTCATCCATATCGGTACTGAAATCATAATCGATTTGGATGTTCGAAGCGTTTTGGAATGACGAAGAACGAACTTGTTCCACACCATTTAAATTCTGAAGACGATCTTCTAACACGGTGCTGACTTCTTCGAGCACTTGCTCAGGGGATGCACCTGGATAAATGGTTGTGACCGAGACGGTCGGAGTCGTAATGTCCGGTAACGTCTCGAGCTTCATCGTCAGACCGGCGAAAAGACCGGCGGCCGTCAAGATGATCGTCATCAACCAAACCGCAAACTTGTTGTTGACGGAGAAGGACGTGATTTTCTGCATGGGTTTTTAATCTCCTCTATTATTATGTTGTTTTATGACTCACGATCGATGTCGTGGGCTCGTTCAATCAAGCGTGCGATAATCGCTTGTTTGAGTTCGGTAGGGGGAACACCGACACCGAAGTGTTCGGACATCATCATACCTTCGAGTGCATAACGAATGATCATCGTTTCCACCGGATCAGCCGTTTGTTGGAACTGTGCGAAGAACGTATCTAAATCATGTTTCCAACGATTGGCGTACTCTTGGTCGACTTCGAACAACGTGAGAAATGCAATCATCTTCTCGACGTCGATTTGGATGGCAGCACGCTCAGGATGCAACTTCGTTTCATCAAATAGACGAACGAATGCCTCGACAGGTCCATGGCCTTCATCTTGCAATGAAGCATATAGCTCGTTTTGTTCTTGTTGTAATCGTTCGACCATCGCCGTCATCAACGCTTCTTTTGAAGGATAATGATAAAGAAGTCCCCCTTTAGATACACCCGCAGTCTTGGCGACTTCATCTAAGGTAAGTTGATGCACGCCGTGGTTCATGATGATGTCGGTTGCCGCATCCAACAGCTTTTGCTTTGTAACGTTCGATCGGTTTGACATATCTTCACCTCTTTCTGTACCGACCAGACGGTTTGTTTGATTTTACTATATCGTTCGTATTCTTTTAAAGTCAAGAAATGATGTCCTCAAAACTGTCACGAATTGCACATGTAATATGATAGCGATTGCAGAAAAGTCTTGACGTGAGAATGATTATCAGTGATGATAGGTACTGAGAGTAATTATCATTACCAGAGAGAAATAACCGAACGTGGGGGAATGACAGATGAACAAAAAATATGCAGCTTTAGGAATTTCAGCAGCGTTAACGACATCGCTCCTTGCCGCTTGTGCAAGCACAGATGAGACAACTTCAAATGAAGGCTCAGACGATTCGAACGTCGTCAATGTTTACTCGAGTCGCCACTACGATGTCGATCAACAATTATATAAACAGTTTGAAGAAGAAACAGGCATCAAGGTCAACGTGGTGGAAGGGAAGAGTGACGAACTTCTCGAGCGTTTGAACACAGAAGGGGAGAGCACAGAGGCTGACCTCTTCATCACTGCAGATGCTGGAAACTTGTATCAGGCGAAAGAAGCGGGACATCTTCAAGCGGTCGATAGCGATGAGCTTGAGTCAAACATTCCTGCAAAATATCGTGACACAGACAACGAGTGGTTCGGTTTGACGAAACGTGCGCGTGTCATCGTGTACTCAAAAGATCGCGTGAAACCAGAAGATTTGTCGACGTACGAAGCGTTGACGGAAGAACAGTGGAACGGCAAAGTTCTCGTGCGTCCATCGGAAAACATGTACAACATCTCACTCCTCGCATCGTTCATCGAAGTGAACGGTGTCGATGAAGCGAAAGAGTGGGCGAAGGGCTTAGTGAACAACATGGCACGCGACCCACAAGGGAACGACCGTGACCAAGCGAAAGCAGTCGTCGCTGGCGAAGGGGACGTGGCCATCATGAACACGTACTACATGGGGCTCATGTTGAATTCTGAAGACGAGGAAGAGAAGAAAGTCGCTGAACAACTCGGTGTCTTCTTCCCGAACCAAGATACAACAGGCACACACGTGAACATTTCGGGTATCGCGATGACGAAAGCATCGAAAAATACAGAAAACGCTCAAAAATTGATGGAGTTCATGTCAGAACCGTCAGCTCAAGAGAAGTTTGCGAGTGTGAACTATGAATATCCAGTCAACGAGTCGGTTGAACCGAATGAGCTTCTCCAGTCATGGGGTGAGTTCAAAGAGCAGGATATCAATCTCTCTGTACTCGGTGAAAACCAACAAGAGGCAATCCGTATCTTTAACGAAGTAGGTTGGAAGTAAGATGACTTCGGCCTGAACGAGAGTTCAGGCCGAAGATTTTTGCGTTCTTCACACCCTAAGCGCTACACGGGATGCACAGAAACTGATATGATGGGACAGGAATTGATAGTTTACAGAACGGGAGCGGTACGACATGAACTGGCACGCAGTAAAACGACAACTGAATGGATGGGCGATCCTCAGCTTTCTCGCGATTTTATTGATCGTCTTGCCGGGAATTGTCGTGCTCGTCGAATTGTTCGCCCCGGTCAATGACAATTGGCAACACATTCAAGAGTACCTGTTGCCCCGTTACGTGCGAAACACGCTGTTCATCATGGTGGCTACAGGAGTCTTGACGACCGTGATCGGAACGAGCCTCGCTTGGTTCGTGACCGTCTATGATTTCCCGTTCCGTCGTTTCTTTAAATGGGCACTCATCCTGCCGCTCGCGATTCCGCCTTATATCGGGGCGTATACGTATCACGGCATCTTGAACTATACGGGTGTGATCCAGACGACGTTACGAAACGAATTTGGTATCACCGTCGATCAGTCGTACTTCAACATCATGTCGATTCAAGGAACGGTATTTATCTTTACCTTGTTCCTCTATCCATACATTTATACGATCACACGAGCCTTCCTGCATAACCAATCGTCCTCGATGATTGAGAACGCGCGAATTCTCGGTCGTGGCTCGTGGGACATTTTCTTCACGGTCGTCATACCGATTTCCCGAGTCGCCATCATCGGTGGTGTCAGTCTCGTGTTGATGGAAGTGCTCAACGACTATGGCGTCGTGAAATATTTCGGGATTCAGACGTTTAGTACCGCCATCTTCAGCACGTGGTTCGGGATGAAGGATACATCGTCGGCGCTGAAGCTTGCGGGGACTCTCATGATTCTCGTCATCGCAATCTTGACGATGGAACGGCTCATCCGGGGACGGAAGCAGTTCAGTTACGCTTCGACGAAAGTAAAGCCGCTCAAACCGAGACCGCTACAAGGCTGGCATCGCTACGCGGTATTCGCATATGTCTCTATCGTCTTTGCGATCGCATTCGTCATCCCGTTCACACAGTTGGCGGCATGGACGTTTCTGACGTTCGATACGGTCTTCACGGAAGAATTTTGGCAACTTGTTTGGAATACGGTTCGGGTCGCCTTTACCGCGACCGTGATTATCCTACTGTTCGCACTCATCATCGCGAACTATACACGACTCTTCCCGTCGAACATGACACGCGTCATTTCGAAAGTGACGACACTCGGATATTCGATTCCGGGAGCAGCCATCGCGATTGCGGTCATCACGCTCTTCTTGTGGCTCGATGACAAAGTGCTCGAAACGGCACGGGCGCTCGACTTGAGTCAGACGTTCGTGTTCCGCACGACGCTCATCATGCTCATCTTTGCCTACGTCATCCGCTTCCTCGCCATCGGCTACAACTCGATCGAGAGCGGGTTTGAGAAAGTAGGGAAGTCGTTTACCGAAGCATCCCGTATGCTGGGGTGGAATACGGTCCAAACGTTCTTTCGCGTCGATATCCCGATGATCAAAGGCGCCATCATGAGCGCGTTTATCCTCGTCTTTATTGATATTATGAAAGAGTTGCCGTTGACGCTCTTTTTACAACCATTTAACTTTTCGACGCTTGCGACACAGGCGTTCAAATACGTGAGTGATGAGAAGATTCACGAAGCGGCACTCGCTTCCATCGTCATCGTCCTCATGAGTGGACTGTTGATTTTCGTTTCCCACAAGGTGCTTGATAAGGAGGCCGACTAATGTTTGTTCAAATCAATGATTTACATTTTAGCTATAAAGGTGCACATGAAGAGACAATCAAAGGGTTCTCGATTTCAATCACGAAAGGTGAAATCGTCTCACTTCTTGGGGACAGCGGATCGGGGAAGAGTACGATTCTCCGTTTGATCGCAGGACTCGAGATGCCGAACCAGGGCGTCGTCGTCGTGAATGACTGTGTCTGTTGCGACGATTGCCAGTTCATGCCGCCAGAAGATCGTGGCGTGGGGATGGTCTTCCAAGACTATGCACTCTTCCCGCACATGACCGTTGAAAAGAACATTCGATTCGGTCTTCATAAACTGAACCGCAAGGAGCGGAATGCGCGTGTCGAAGAGATGCTCGATCTCGTCAACTTGACGGAGTTCCGTCACCGTTATCCGTACGAACTCAGTGGGGGACAACAACAGCGTGTCGCGCTCGCGCGTGCGCTCGCACCGAAGCCGGCGCTCTTGATTCTAGACGAACCGTTCAGTAATTTGGATACGTCACTTCAACACCGGATTCGCGACGATTTGCGTCGTCTCTTGAAGCAGACAGGTACGACAACGATTTTCGTAACGCACGACGAGGAAGATGCCGAGGCACTTGCCGACCGGATTGTCTACCTTGGAGAAGGCAAAATTAAAAAGCAGGTCATGACGGAGAACAACAAGACGTTCAACCCGCAAATTCCTTGCTTCGTATAAACAACAAAAGACCCCTTACTCATTTCTAAAGCGAGTAAGGGGTCTTTTTGTCATTTTGTCATCTCGGAAGGTTTTGACTCATTTCCAAGTTGGTCAATCGCAGTCACGTAGTAGGATGCATTGTTCTCATTTGTGACCTCGATACTTTTTCGTGCATGGGAAGGGATACTTTCGATATGAGTCGCTTTTCCGTCGATGACTTCGTAGACTCGATATCCAATCACGCTCTCTTGACGAACGGCGTGCCATGTCAATAAGTTACCTTTCAATTCGACTGCCGTCGGTGTCTCGAGATCGACAGTTTCGTTCAGTTCGGTATCCACCAGCTCTGTATAGACGACGAATCGTTCATCATAGCCCCCGTCCCCGAACGTACCCGAACAGGTAATCAAATTTAAGTTCCGATTTGATGTGGCACCGAAAATCTCTTCAATTGGCGCGGTTTTCGTATCATATCGTTCTGTTTTCGTGACGCGGAACCGAAGGGTGTTACCCGCCTCATCTTGAATCAGAACGTCATCGCCTTTTGTCAGTTGATCGAGTTGATAAAAGATAGCCGGGCCGGTCTTGCTGTCGACGTGACCGGCAATCACAGCATTTCCTTTGCTACCCGGTGTGACACCGGGTTCGAACCACCCGACCTGGTTCTCATCTTCTGGTACACCCATCTGTCCATTATCGAGGACCCCGACTTGTTCGATGGCGGTGTCGACATCGATTTTAGGGATCTGGATTTGAACAGGGGTGACGGCCTTGGCGTTTTCTTCTTCCTCGGCTAAGCGTAGCTTTTTCACCTCTTCCTGTAGAAGTGAGAATTCAGCCGTTAAATCCGGGCTCTCCTCTATTTGTTTTTCTTCTACAGGTGGTGACGACGATTCTTGGGCGCTCGTCCACGTCCAGAAGCTAAAACAAAAGAGAGAGAGCGCCAGAAACAAAAGGCGCTTGTTCATGGGACTCCCTCCTTATTGATTATTGTTCAGATACTTTACGTTTGCGAAGCGTTACGAAGGCGAGTAAGATTCCGCCAAGTACAGCTAATCCAGCGTAGAGAGTGTTCATTGATTGTTCTTGTGCACCACCGAGACCTGTTTCAGGCATCTCTTCAGGCATCATTGTTTCTTCGAACTTGTCAGGCATTTGTGTCACGATCGCGTTACCGAGTGTTTCACCAACACCGAACATGAACGCATATCCTTCACGGAATGACATCCAAGCCGCTTCTGCATCGCCAGCGACATATTGATCGAATGTGTCGAGTACGAGCGCTTCGTGCTGTTTGATTGCTTCTTCACCGGCAGCTTGTGGTAAGTTACCTTCTGTTGCTGCATCGAGGAATGTGCTGAAGTCGACAGCGAATGTGTCGAGGCGCATACGCGCATCTTCAATCATCGCTTCGTCACCTTCGAGTGTAGCGGCAACGATGTCACCTTGTGCTGTGATGTGATCTGAGTTCCATACTTTCTCGAACTGTGCTGCACCTTCGTCACCATATACGGATGCGATGGCTGCTTTGAAGTCGAGTGTGTTCTGGTCTTCTGCCCATGTCACGTAGTCATAGTCCTCTGCTTGGTCGTACCCTTTTTGCATACCGATTGCAGCGAGGGCGAAGTGCTCACCTGCAAGACTGTTCAATGTTGAGCGGAGTTCAACAGCTGGTGTGTCTGCTCCAGTCGTAAATTTGTCAGGCATTTGTGTGACGATTGCACCCGAGAGAGCTTTACTGATGTTGAACATGTGCTTGTAGCCTTCACGGAACGTCATGTAAGCTTCTTCGTAATCTCCTTCGACGTAGTTATCGAATACAGAGAGGACTTGGTCTTCATGAAGTTCGAGTGCATCAGCTGCTGCGTCCTTCGGTAAGTTGCCTTCCGTCGCTGCGTCGAGGAATGTTGAGAATTCTTCTACGAACTCATCGACTTCCGCTTCAGCTTCCATGCGTAGTTCCTGGTTGTCTGATTTTGCTGCTTCTACGAAATCAGCTGAGTAGTCGTTGTGACCACGGAAGATTTCTTCAAATTGTGCAGCGCCTTCTTCACCGTAGATGGAAGCGATGGCTGGTGTCATGTCGAGCGCGTTTTGATCGAGAGCTTGATCCGCGACCTCAGCATCTGCCGCCTCGTCATATCCTTTCATCATCGATGTGACGGCTAACACGTAATGCTCAGATAAGAGTTGATCGAGTGTGGCGCGAAGGTCACCTGCTGGTGTGCTTGCTGTCGGTGTGTGATCCGCTGCCTGTGCGTTGACTGGTACGAGTAGTCCTAAGGCTAGTGCCGGTGCTACGATTTTGTTTAACGTCTTCTTCTTCATGGGTAATCGCTCCTTTTCGTAAGTGAGTGTTGTCGTTATTTACACCCATCTAACGGAGCAGTTCAAAAAATGGATCACTCTTTTTTTATTTTTTTTCGTTTTTTTGTTGAAGAGTACGATAAACCCCTGGTGCGACGCCATATTTTCGTTTAAAAATTCTGTGGAAATATGGGTAACTTCGAAATCCAGACAGTTCTGCAATCGTTTCTAACGAATGTTTTGTATAGCGCATTTGCTCTTCGGCAAGCTGTAAGCGAATCGATTGTGCATATTCGATGATCGTCATCCCGGTCCCTTCTTTAAAGAGATGAACCGTCCGTGAAACGCTGAGTCCAACCACTGCGGCGACGTCTGACACTTTGAAGTCACTCGTTACGTGCGCTTCGATAAAGCGCATCATACGAGAGACGACTGGAGGTCGCGCATGGGAATGCACATCTTGAATCGAACGATCGAGCATGAGCAGAAGTGCTTGAACGAGTGTTTCAATTAAAACGGCACTTTGTTCAGACGGTGGACGGCGCACTTCTTCCGTAATGTGTTGCCATAGTGAGAGTAGGCGAGAATCGATAGTGATGGCATATAGTCGCTCCCGTGGAGTCGCATGCCACCATGTATCGATTGAATGCCCGGTACAGAAGATATGATAGTCTCCGCTCGCGGGTGTATCGACATGCATTTCATAGAAGTCACCCGGACGAACAATCAATACGTCACCAGGTCGTGTGATCATCGTTTCCCCATTGACCACAATCCGAGCCGTTCCTGCCGTTTGTAAGCGAATCAGATACGTATCGAGTCGATTAGCAAATGGAAAAGTATAAGTCGTTGTATGGTATGAATAGCCACAAAAGCCGATTTCCATAATAATCTCCTCTTTTAATAGCAAGATTGTACATATCTTAATCATATCATGGATGGTCATGATTCCTTGGAGGCAGTACGATGAAAGCGTTGAAACGGAAAACGAACTTCAAGGAGGACATAACATGAAACAATGGTGGAAAGAAGCGGTCGTATATCAAATTTATCCACGTAGCTTCAATGACTCAAACGGAGATGGGATTGGCGACATCCAAGGAATCACGGAGAAGATGTCATATTTGGCAGAACTCGGGATCGACGTCATCTGGCTCTCACCGGTATACGATTCACCGAACGACGATAACGGATACGATATTCGTGATTACCGTGCCATCATGGACGAGTTTGGTACGATGGATGACTTTGATGCGATGCTTGAAGAAGCACACCGTCACGGGATTAAAATCATGATGGACCTCGTCGTCAACCATTCTTCTGACGAACACCAATGGTTCATGGAGTCGCGTTCTTCAAAAGACAGCCCATATCGTGACTATTACATTTGGAAAAAAGGGAAAGACGGTCAGCCACCGACGAACTGGGGGGCTTTCTTCGGAGGCAGTGCTTGGCAGTATGATGAGGCAAGCGATGAGTACTACCTCCATCTCTTCAGTAAGAAACAACCGGATTTGAACTGGGAAAGCGAGACGCTTCGTCGTGAAGTGTATGACCTCATGACATATTGGCTCGATAAAGGGGTCGACGGGTTCCGGATGGACGTCATCAATATGATCTCAAAAAATCCAAGCTATCCAGATGGTCAAACGCAAGGAACAGGGTTCGGTGACGGTACACCATTCTTCTTTAACGGACCACGCATCCATGAATTCATGCAGGAGATGAATCGGGAAGTCTTATCGAAATACGACACAATCACGGTAGGGGAGATGCCAGGGGTCAGTGTGGAGGAAGCCAAACTTTATACGGGTGAAGACCGCAACGAACTGAACATGGTCTTTCATTTTGAACATGTGGACGTCGGGAACGGAAGCTTCGGGAAGTGGAATCCGACAGACTGGAAGTTGACTGAGTTAAAGACAATCTTCTCGCGTTGGCAAGAAGGGCTCGAAGAGGAAGGATGGAACAGCCTGTACTGGAGTAACCATGACCAGCCCCGTGCCATCTCACGCTTTGGAAACGATTCGCCTGAATATCGCGTTCGTTCCGGGAAGATGCTCGCGACACTTCTTCATCTATTGAAAGGGACGCCTTACATTTATCAAGGAGAAGAGTTCGGCATGACGAACGTCGCGTTTGAATCAATCGATCAGTACCGAGATATTGAGACGTTGAACGCCTACCGTGACTACACATCCAAAGGGTTGTTAACGCACGACGAGATTTTCCGTGGCATCCATGAGCGAGGACGTGACAATTCACGTACACCGGTACAGTGGTCAGACGAAGCACATGGTGGATTTACGACAGGGACGCCATGGATCGAGGTCAACCCGAACTTTGTTGACATCAATGCGGAAGCGGCAAGGAAAGATCCGAATTCACTCTTCCATTACTACCGTCAGTTGATTGCGCTCCGTAAAGCGAACCCGCTCGTCGTCTACGGAAAGTATGAGCTGTTGTTACCGGAAGATGAGGCGGTCTATGCATTCACACGTTCATTCGAAGGTGAGACATGGCTCGTACTCTGTAACTTCTCCGACGAGACACAACAACGAGAGCTACCATATGACGTGAAAGAACGTGTCATCGGAAACATGGAACCGATAGAAGCGTTCACCCTTCGTCCTTATGAAGCACAAGTGTATAAACTGTGACGAAAAGCTCGCCAGACGGCGAGCTTTTTTAAGTGCATACGTATCTTCTCTCGATGATTCGGGAATAGTGTAAGTAACGTCTGACATGAAAAGAGGGAACGACATGGGTACTTTAATCGCGTACTCTTCCAGATATGGAACGAGTGAAAAAGTGGCGGCTTTACTCGCTGAACGTCTATCGGGTGACGTTCGTGTCCAAAATATCGTAGAAGAGCCGAACGTCACGTGGGAGATGGTAGATCACGTCATCGTCGGGAGCTCAATTCGAATGGGCACGATCCAAGACGAGATGAAGGAATGGTTGACGCTTCACGAAGCACACTTGCTTGAGCATCCCCTCGCTTTATATTTGTGTGCCGGGACACCGACAGAGTCGGAACGGATTCGCGAGCTAGAAGAAGCCTATCGTGACACGCTGCGCGAACATGCCTATTTCGTCGAGGTCGTCGGGAGCGGGTACGACTTTGAACGAATGGGCTTTTTAGACAAAGCAATCGTTCGCATGATGGCCAAACAAAAAGAGAGTTCACTTCAACTCGATGACGCCAAACTGAATCAACTCGTGGAAGCCGCTCAAACGTCTGAGCGCACCCGGTCTGAAAATCCTTGAGCGAGTAAATCATGCACATCAATCGGGCTTTTCGTGGAGATGAGTACATCTCCGCTTCTTTTCTGCCCTTCAATCTGATGAAGAGCAAGGTGTTCGAGTTGACGACCGATTTTTAGAGCGATGGGTGCAGATTCTTGGCATCGTAAGACATCGATAGTCACTTCATCGGTGCGGTTATCTCCCCCAAATAGTTCGAGGTCGGCTCGGGCTGTGGTAAACCCGCGCACGGCGATTCGTTTCAGTTGAACGCGTCTCGATTTGTATTGGATCGCAAGTGCCGGATGTTGTTCGTAATCGTAGGTCGGGTCGCCGATTGCAGTCAAACCATGAATCAAGACGTCTTGATAGGCCGATACAACCAGGCTTCGTGGTGAGGATTTTGTATAGAGTGAACTGTGAACCGGCTCGACGGACACTAAGTTTGTGCCTGATAGGAAGCGGGCTGTCTCTGAGTTCGGATCGTCTGCTAAATGATGACCGATGTGACGGAAGTTAAATGAACGATTGTCATGCACCGAAAGATGGCCGAAGATATGAACGTCGTGTGCGGCAGATGAGGTCCCATGTGCTTTTACTTCGATGCCTCCAAAGCAGCCTTCCGTTCTATTGTGAACGAGTGTGACGTGCCGCGAACCGTCATCAATCTCAATCCCATTTGAGTTTGAGAACCCTAAGGCGTGTGTTCGACCGTGAGGATGATGACAATAGCAGTTGGTAATATAAATGGCATCACTATGGTGTGTGGTGATTCCGTCATCCCCATAATTCGTCGCCTCGAGATGATCGAGATGGATATATCGGCTCCCGTTTGCCGCGCGAAGCCCGTCCCCTAAGTAATGATAGTGCGGAGACGTGATGTCGAACGCATGGAGCCCAGCATTTTTGGCTATCACATGATGCACCCATCCATACGTCACATGGGCAAACGTCAAGGCGCTCGATGTCGTGTCACCGCTCGTCGTCCGTTTCACATCTCCTAAGCGCGCGACATTCCAATCGAGCGTCAGGTGGCATACCTCGATATGATGATTTCCTGCGAAAGGCGTGGCGTTTCGTAACAATCGTCGATGTCTCGGTGCACGATCGGACAGTTTGAGAATCGTGACGTCTTGTCCTGCGCCTTCGAGCACGCAGTTGGAAGGTAGACGAATACCCCGAACGATATAAACGCCTGCTGGGACAAAGACACGACGGTTCGAGCGGATGGCGAGTCGAAAGGCGAGGGTACAATCCGTTTTTCCATCTCCGACAGCACCATAGTCCGTCACATCAACACATTGTTTCGTCGTCTGCAGTAAATTCAAATATTCGGCATCGAGCCGACGCATCCAGACGGGACGAACGATGCCGTCGACTTGCTCGAGCGGAAAGGACGTGCGGACAGGGGTGATCCGTTCCGTCAATGGGATTCGACACGGGATAGATTGTTGTTGCTCAAAGTAAGAAGCTTCCCGTGTAGCACGGTGCCATTCAAGTGTTTGTTGGATGAGGTCTTCTTCCGACCAATCGGAATGAGAGGCAATCATCGATGCGATTGCGTGTGGGTCCTTAATGTTTTTCATTATAAATCCTCCTAGCATCATCTTCTCTAGCATGTACCCGTTTCACCTTGTTTTTTAGCAATCAGAAGTATTTACTAGACAGAAACATCTAGTCGTGTTATATTCAATATGTGCTTAATTAAGAATAGCTGGAATCATAATTCACAAGTGCTTGGGATTATTTTTCATTAGATAATCCAGAGGCTTGTATTTTTTTTGGTCAAGTTTTTTCTAGTAAGGCACTACTATAACGCATAGCGTTTATTTCAGGAGGGTTCATTCATGAACACAGGTAAAGTAAAATGGTTTAACTCAGAAAAAGGTTACGGCTTCATCGAAATGGAAGGCGGAGACGACGTATTCGTACACTTCTCAGCAATCCAAGGCGACGGCTTCAAAACACTTGAAGAAGGCCAAGAAGTAACTTTCGAAATCACTGACGGAGCTCGTGGACCACAAGCTTCTAACGTTGAAAAAATCTAATCTTCCTTTCTAAGGAATATGATACCTGCTCGCATCGGCGAGCAGGTTTTTTTGTGTTTAATCCCATAGTTTGAGGGAACAGTATACGAGCGACAAATCATGAAGGAGGAATTTGGAATGAGTGCAAAAGACACAGCGTTAAAAATTCTAGAGGGTAGCAATGTCGGGACGATGGCGACCGTGTATAAGGTGAAACCCCACAGTCGATATATGACATTTTTCCATGATGATTTCACACTCTACACAGCAACCTCTAACGATACAGATAAAGTAGAAGAACTAGAAAAGAATCCATATACGCATATTTTAATCGGCTACGATGGAGATGGTGTGGGCGACACTTACTTAGAAATCCTCGGTAAAGCGACCGTGTCGGATGATGAATCGATGAAAGAGAAAGTATGGAATGAGAAACTTGAAGGATGGTTCGATGGTCCGGACGATCCAAAGCTTGTGATCCTTAAAATCGAACCGGAATCGATGCGCGTGATGAACAAGAAAGGTCAACCACCACAAGAAGTGACACTATAATCTCTTCTAAGACACCTAAATCAGGTGTCTTTTTTTGTGGATGAATGTGAATAGAATATGGCGTACATATGGACGAATCATGAACAAAGGAAAATACATATGTGAAATAGTGAACATGAATGGTATATTGTGAATGTAATCACATTATACATTTATTTAACTTCTTGAAAGGGAGGAATTATGATGTTCACGAAATTTTGGCAAAATCATAACATCGCTACAGCGATCTTGACGGTGTTACGTGTATGGCTCGGTTATCATTGGTTAACGGCAGGTTGGGGTAAAATCACGGGAGGTTTTGGAACAGAAGGATTCTTAAACAATGCGGTGTCACTCGCTTCTGGAGAACATCCGGCCGTTGCTGGATGGTGGGCTGCATTCCTAGAAAACTTTGCGATTCCAAACGCCGGGCTATTCGATGTCCTGATTCCTTACGGTGAATTCTTGGTAGGCTTAGGATTATTGCTCGGTGCCCTCACACGTAGCGCAGCGTTCTTCGGACTCGTCATGAACATGGCGTTCTTACTATCAGGAACAGTCAGTACGAACCCAACGATGTTGATCGTATCTGTCTTGATTTTAGTTGCCGGTCATAACGCTGGAAAAATTGGGGTCGACGGGTTGTTCCTTCGCCGTTTTGTCGACACGAAAGTATTGCATCGTTCACCAAATCGTCAAATAGCCTCGTAACTTTTATGCGTTCTCTTGTGACAAACCTCTCACGTTTCGGCTACGATAGACATAGCCTACAGAAATAAAGGAGAACGCATATGACTACGACTCATTTTAAATGGCTTGGCTACACAGAAGGTGTATCCTTCTTGTTATTACTGTTCATCGCGATGCCGTTGAAATATATGGCTGGTATTCCACTCGCGGTCAGTATCGTTGGTGCAGCACATGGTTTCTTATTTGTTGCGTATGTGCTCGCGGCGATGTACATGGCATGGCGCTTGCGCTGGGGATTCAAAGTTTTGACGCTTGCTGTCATGGCATCGGTTATCCCATTCGGACCATTTTTATTAGAAAAACGGGTACTCCCGTCAACAGAGAAGACATCGAACTGATTCGTTCGATGTCTTTTTTTATGATACGCGATCCATTGACTGAGCTGAATCTCGTTCTGCTCGAATGTCATGACGTATTCGGTACGTGAGGACGAACGTGCAGATGAGTAGACCCACCATACAAGCGGTGTAGAGATGGGCAACAGAGACGAGATCACTCAATACCCCGAATAGGATAAATCCAATCGGCGTAATCCCCATCGCGAGTGATTCGAGCACACCGATGACGCGCCCTAAATAGTTCGGATCCGTATTCGTTTGGAGGAACAATTGAATCGGGATGTTGACACGTACGATCAAGAAACCACTCAATAAAGCGAAGACCGCGAAAAAGAAAATTGACGTGAGGACGTTGAAGTTAAAATATAATGGAATGGCGGGTCCGACGAACAGAACGCTAAGAATGGTCAACGCGGATCGCATCGTTGCTAAGCGATGTTTGATTTTGAATAACGGTAAGGCATGAAGTAAGGAAGCGACTAAAAAACCAATGGCGACCATGCTTTCAAGGAGTCCGAATTGAAACGGGGACACACCGACTTCCTGTAACGCTGCAATCGGGAACAACACTTCCGATGCGACGAAGAAGAAGTTCAAAAATGCGGCGAGGACAGCAACTGTCCACAAGACTCTTTGTTGTTTCAAGTAAGACAGACCGGACCGTACGTCTTCCCAAGTCGATTGTTCGGTGGGTGCGACCTCTTTCTGATGAAATTTAAGTCGAGAGGCGAGAAGTGCGGCAATCATAAAGAATAGAGCTGAACTGAACAAAAAGACAGGAATCGGTATAAGCTTAAACAGTGCCCCGGCAAGAAGCGGGGTACCGATGCTTGAGATGGAGATGATACTTTGAATGAGAGAGTTGGCGCGTTGCAGTTCATCTTCCTCAAATAAAAGAGGAATCGAACTTGATAACGTGACCGATAAGAAAGTGGAAACGATCGCTAAGAAGAATGTGATGACGTAAAAAGCGGGTGCTTCAAACGTCCAAAGTAAGCTTCCAACACCTGCGAGTAAAAATAATCCTCCGTTCAAAGACTCCATCCTAATGATGACTCGCTTTCGGTCAAGTTTGTCTGCATAAGCGCCGGCGAATGGGGATAGAAGCACACGGGGTAATGTACCTGCGAGGAGAACGAAGGCGAATTGGAGCCCAGATCCTGTCGTCGTCAACACCGTGAGTCCCGCCACAAACGTAAATAAGTTGGATGCGAATAACGACATGAATTTACCGAGCAGTAAAATTGATAGATTTGAAGAGAGAAACTTCATAGAAACACTCCTTTGCAAATTAGTTAAATGTGATTTAACATTATCATAAAGGCAACGAAGTGAATTGTAAATATAAAGTTCAATATAATTTAACTTTTAGAGGTGACATATGATTGGTGAGCGCATTAAAGCATTGCGAAAACAGAAAAAAATGACTCAGACGCAGCTGGCGGAAGGGATTGTCACAAAATCGATGCTCAGTATGATTGAGAACGGAAAAGCAGAGGCATCGATGCGCAGTTTACGAGAACTTGCCAGTCGATTAGATGTCTCGATGCAACAGTTATTGACCGATCCAAAAGAGGTCGAACTACAGTCGCTGGTGGAAAAGCTAGAATTTGAGGAGATGCAACTCATTTCACTACCGGATCAAAAAATTCGGGAAATGCTCAAGCCTTACTTACAGGAAGAAATGAACTCCGTGTGGCAAGGAAAAGCATATATGCTGTACGGTGATACGTACTTTCAAGAGGGCGAGAATGAGAGAGTACTAGTTTACTATGACCGCGCGATTGAGATTTTTGAGAAGCTAGGTGAGTCCGAAGAATTGGCGATGGGACGAATTAGCCAGGCTTATTATTTATTGATGTGGAACCGCTACGAGGAATCGATTGAACGGATTGAAGCGATAGAACTACTTGATGCAAAATATATGAAAACAAAGACACGAACTGAATATGCCATGTTAATTGTATTTAAGAATCTTCTTTGTGATGAGGATTTAGAAGGGGCAATTCGACAGCTTGAAGACGTGCTCGAGTATATGACACGGACAAGAATCTACTACCGTGCGGACGACGTGTATCGCACCATTTCGATTTGCGCGCTCTATTTGAACGATGAGAAGAAAATTCATGAGTCGTTACAAAAGGCGAAGCAATATATTCAATTCACGGAAGATCGTTTGGCTGAAATCAAAGTGGCACTTTCTGAAGCGCTCTATGCGATGGAATATCGACATGTCAAACTATTAGGAAAGAACATCAAATTGATGGAATCTCTCACGACAGATGTCGAACCATTTATAGCAGCGATTTCGATGGCGAAAGGTGTGTACTACGCTTTTCGAGGGGAAACGGAAATGGGAAGAGAGTGTTTATTGGCATTATGGGAAAACAGAGATGAGTGGAAAACACATAGCTTAGTCGATATCGCGATTTACTACGAAGGTTTATTAAGGGGAACATTGAACGGTTGTGGGGATGACTGGGTGCCAGTCATCGAAGAACAAGTAGCTGAATTCCCGCAAGGACTGTTTCGCAAACGTTTAGAGACATTGCTACAACAAATCAAGGGCTGACGAATCAGCCCTTGAACGTTTGAATCAATGTTCCTTTGCCATGCTCGACTTGTACAGAAGCGTGGGCCCCATTGACGAGTGTCATCTGAGGGGGTACGTGTCCGCAATCGATATCAAAAAAGATAGGAACTTCTAACATATGATGAAGTTCCTCATATACCATTTCGACCGTATAGTCTTGATGCACAGAGGGGGCGTCACTCCGTCCAAATAGAATGCCCGACGTCTGCTCAAACCAACCGGCCCACTTCATTTGAAGAAGGGTCCTTTTTAATGCTGGGACGTTCAGCTCAGCGTTCTCAAAATACCAAAGAATCGGTTCATCGTTCAGGTGATCGCGTTGGAACGTCTTGACGTCTCCATACGGTGTCCCGATTGTATGTAAGAGCACATCGAGACATCCACCGAGCAAGCGCCCCGTTGCGTTTTGACCACCGATCGCTTTCCATTCGGTCGTCTCCGTCAGATGAAACAGATGTGGCGTCGGATTATCATGCTGCCATTCGTTTTGGAACTTCTCGGACGAGCGTTGGATGACCGTTTCGTCGGTCCGCGTCGACAATACATCGAGCCAGCGTGAACTCGTCTCGTCCCACATATCGGCACGCAAGTCGACTAAGTTTGGACCGTGGGCGGAGGCGATTCCGGTTTTTAGCGTATACACAAAAAGTAATAGACTCGTATCCGAATAACCGAGCATCCATTTTGCGGACAAGGACTGCCACTCGATGTGATCGAGGATTTCCATTAAGAGTTCCCCACCCCAGGGCGGAACAATCAAGTCGACATTGTCATCTTGAAGTAGAGATGTCAGTTCATGTGCACGGACTCGAGCCGGAGCGGACTTCCCAAATCGTTGTTTCCACGCATTCGGAGTGAATTGCAATGTGAACCCTCGATTGGAAAACTTATGTTCCGCTTGATGCAATAGATGGTGCAGTTCTTCTGGTATACCTGACGAAGGGGCGGTGACACCAATTTGATGACCGGTTAACTGTGGATAACGAATCATGACAACCTCCTGTGAATAAGTGATATGTTCAGTAGAAAAAATGGGTTATCCACATGTGGACAACTAATTAGAGCGCATCCGTTCGGCATGACGCATTCCCCATTCGTTCATCGCTTCGAGAATCGGAATCAGTGTTTTCCCGTACTCACTTAAGCGATAATCGACACGTGGTGGAACTTCTGGATAGACGGTCCGGATGACGATATCCTGTTCTTCTAAGTCGCGGAGTTGTGCGGTCAATATCTTTTGGCTGATTTTTGGTAACGCGCGTTTCAACTCACTGAAACGCAATGTATCTCCATTGATCAACACGAGGAGGATGGAATGTTTCCATTTTCCTGTAATCAGTTCGAGTGCCGTATCGACTTCACAGCTTGTTATGTTAGTCACGTCGCTCTTCCTTTCCAATAGTATCGTTGAAGTAACTATACCACCTTTTTGTGCCTACTTCTGTAACATCGACCGAGCGGGTATAGTGAAGGGGAGGTGATAATATATGAAAATCGAAAAAATCGAACTCGGTCCGGTAACGCTTCGAGTCCGTGACATTGAACAGGTGACACGATTTTACGTAGACGTGATTGGGATGAGTATTTTAGAAGAGAGCGAAGAGCTCATTACACTCGGTACGAAGGAACGTCCGCTTGTCATCTTGCACAGTGTCCCGCAAGCGAAAACCAATCCACGGGCGGCAGGCTTGTTCCATTTAGCTATTCTGTTCCCGAACCGTGTAGAGTTAGGAAGCATGTTGGCACATCTCATTGAGCGACGCATCGAAGTGGGGCAAGGCGACCATCTCGTGAGTGAAGCCTTCTACTTGAGCGATCCAGAAGGAAACGGGATTGAATTGTATGCCGACCGCCCGAAGGACCAATGGACGTACGAGGCAAACGGCCATGTGAAAATGGCGACCGAGCCTGTCGACTATGAATCGATGCTTCAAGCGGCAGCCAATCGGTCGTTTACTGGTTTACCGATCGGAACGACGATGGGGCACGTGCATTTTAAAGTACGCTCAATCGAGGCGGCGAAACGTTTTTATCATGATCGGCTTGGCTTCTCCATTACGACGGATTCTTATCCAGGCGCACTTTTCCTAGCAGCTGATGGCTACCACCATCACATCGGAACGAACGTGTGGGCCCGTCCGAGCGATCCTGTGGGAATGGAGACCGGAATCGAAGCATGGACGCTTCTCGTCAATGAAGAGACGAACCAGGCGTTAGGCGGAACATCGTCTGAATGGTCGTTGACCGATGAAGACGGGATTACCGTGCATATTAAAAGAACGAACGCTTGAGCGTTCGTTCTTTTTAACGTGCGGATGTTTTCTTCTGACCTGCGTTAAACGAGAGACGAAGTCCGCGTTTTTGATACGCTTGCTCGACTCGTTTAGGATTGAGGCTGAGCTCAAGGTGAGCTAGCTTCAAATGTTCAAGTGCCGGCACCGTGACATCGAGGCGAACGAGCTCCATATTGCGCTCTGCTTTTTTGCGTGTTCGTCTCAAGTTACGGGGCACCTCCTCTGACGTCAGTGCCGCGATCGTTTCATTTACTTGTTGTCGTTTTTCACCCTTGATGCTCAAGGCAGAATACAGCTTATCGAGCGAACCGAATCGTTTGATGAGTTGAACCGATTGGCTTTCGTCGAGCCCGGCAACTGGAGGGATTCCGTCAGAACGGTCTCCTGTCAACGCTTTGACGGCTGACAGTTGCTTCGGTTTCAATCCTTCGTATAGCGCCGCAATCTCTTCTGGTCGAATTTCTAAATGACGCTTGAGTGGCAACGGACGATTATCACGAATGTCACAGCGAGCCTGCATTTGCTGAAGCTCCTGTGTCTGTAACCAAACGGTGATTCGTGGACTGACAAGCTGTAACAAGTCTTTGTCTTTTGTCATGATGACGACAGGGGCACTGCAACTGAATTTACGGGCGATGTGGGCAATCAAGTCTTCCCCTTCATACCCTTCTACTTGGAATTGTGGGATTCCACTATCCTCAAGCAGTTGGCGCATGAGTTCCATCTGCGCTTTTAATTCAGGCGGTGTTTGACGTCTGCGACGTTTGTAGCCTGGGTACAGTTCTCGACGCCATAATGTTTCACGTGAGACGTCCCAAACAACGACAAAATGAGTCGGACGATGTCTGCGTAGAATCGTCCGGATGAGGCCGGTCATTCCGATGACGGCACTCCGATCGTTTTTAGATACCTCGCGTCCTTTTTTCGTTCGGCTCGCGGCGGCACCATAATAAGCACTGGCCAGCATGGAGTTACCGTCAATCAAAAATAGTTTGCGTTCCATGCGTAACCTTCTTTCTATTTCTTTCTGTTTAAACCGAACATCTCGCCATGTTTCGGTGATGTTGTGTCATTGAGTGGGTGACACTCAAATAAGCAACATATGTGCAGTATATCACGGGAAGAGGCGAAAATATAGCGACAGTTCGGTGCAAACGTGAAAAACCCTTCTCCATATTTCGGAGAAGGGTTTAAAGAAAGCATCATTCAGATAATGGTTCTTCCTCTTCGTGAGAGGCGAGAATCAAGTCGACAAAGACGATGCGGTGGTTATCGACTTCACTGACAATCAGTTCATGGTTGCCAGGTAAAAGGAAGCGCTCGCCTGTTCGGGCATTCGCTTTTTGTGATAAAACGAATCCACCGACCGTATCGACGTCATCTTCGATTTCGATGCCGAACCGCTCTTCGAGTTCTTGCGTTAAAACGAGTCCCGAAAGGCGATAATGTTTCGGAGCGACTTCTGTAATTTCAGCCTGTTCGTCTCGATCGAACTCGTCTCGAATCTCGCCGACGATTTCTTCTAAAATGTCTTCAATCGTCAACAGTCCTGCCGTCCCGCCGTACTCATCGATGACGAGACACATCATCGTCTGCGCGTTTTGCATTTTCACCATCGCTTCTTGAAGTGGCGTGAACTCGGTGACGAGCGGCAATTGATGAATGAACGACTCGAACGGTGCATCATTTTTTGAAAGTTGAGCAGTGAAGAGCTGTTTCGCATTCACGAATCCGAGAACGTCATCGCGATCGCCATCTCGTGTGACGGGATAGCGTGTATACTGATGCTCTTCGACAACGGCAATGATTTCTTCAATCGTATCTTCTTCATCGATTGTCACCATGTTCATTCGTGGGACCATGGCATCTTTGGCGATCCGTTCGTCAAAGGAGAAGATATTTTGTACATAAGCCAACTCGTTTTCATTGATCTCACCGCTACGGAAACTTTCCGTCATGATGATTTTCAGTTCTTCTTCCGAGTGTGCCGTTTCTTGCGCTGTCGTCTGTACCCCGAATAAGCGAAGTGTGATTCGAGCCATACTGTTCAAGGCCCGAATAAACGGATAGAAAATTTTTGTGAAGACGTAGAGCGGACGTGCGACGAGGAGCGTCAGTTTTTCCGCTTCATGAACTGCAAGTGTCTTTGGCACGAGTTCACCGATGACGACATGGACGAACGCAATCAATAAGAAGGCAATCAAAAACGACAAGAATGTCACGAGAGATGGCGATATGTTCAATTGTTCGACCAGAGTGTGGATATACGCTTCGATTTGATCGGCACCAATCCATCCAAGGCCGAGTGCAGAAAGCGTGATTCCGAACTGAGAGGCAGAAAGGGAGTCGTCGATATTCTCGATGACTTTTTTCGCGCTGACCGCTCTCTTATTTCCTTCGAGCACGAGCTGGTCGAGTCGAGCGCCACGCACTTTCACAATTGAAAATTCGGCTGCCACAAAAAAGGCAGTCAAAAAGATTAAAAGTGCAACGACGAGTAAGCTGAGTAACATGGGACTGTCCAACAATTCCCCCAAAAATCGGGGAGTCACCTCCATTGAGTATAAGATCAAACGTCTTTCAGGCGTTTCCTGAAAACGAATAGTTTGTTTCAGTATAGTTGATTTGTTTCAAATATTCAAAATGCAGCCAATCATGTTTGATGAAGAGGGGAATGCGGGAACTAAACCCGAGAAGATGAAGGAGGAATTGACATGGCAAACTATCCAGAGTTAAAAGGCAAAGTCGCGGTCATCACGGGCAGCTCGAAGGGGCTCGGTCGTGCCATCGGGGAGCGTTACGCAAAAGAAGGGATGAGCGTTGTCCTGAATTACCGCAGCAGTGAAAAAGAGATGGGAGAAGTCATCCGTGGAATCGAGGCAGCTGGCGGGAAGGCTGTCGCCGTGAAAGGAGACGTCGCGGAGGAAGGACTCGCGGAGAAGATGATTGAAAAAGCCATCTCTGAGTTTGGGAAGATGGATATTTTCGTGAATAATGCCGGCGTACAAGTCGAGGCAAAAACACATGAGATGGAGTTTGATAACTGGAAGCAGATTATCGACGTCAACTTGAACGGGACGTTCCTTGGTGTTCGTGCTGCTTTAAAATACTTCGTTGAGAATGAAATCGAGGGGAACATCATCAATATGTCTTCTGTTCACGAAGTCATCCCGCGTCCGGGGTATACACATTACGCAGCCAGCAAGGGTGGCGTGAAAATGTTCACGAAATCCGTCGCGCTTGAGTATGCTCCAAACCATATTCGTGTCAATGCGATCGCACCTGGGGCAATCGATACACCAATCAACGAGGAGACGATGAGCGACCCGGAAGAGAAGAAGGGGTTAGAAGCGCTCATCCCATCCCACGTCATTGGGAAGCCGGAACAAATCGCAGCTGTTGCCGCTTGGCTCGCGTCGGATGAGTCGTCCTATGTGACGGGGACAACCATCTTTGCAGACGGTGGGCTTTCGCTTTATCCGTCATTCGGTCCAGAGAACAAAGTGCAATAAAAAAGAGGGTGCGATGATGCACTCTCTTTTCGTTTAGCTACTCATTTGATTGGTCATATCCAACTTGGGAAGGGTGACAGTGAACATAGAGCCGTTGCCGATGTTTGAGGTAGCGTGAATCGTCCCACCGTGACCTTCGGCGATTTCTTTACAGATCGCGAGACCGAGACCGGTCCCCCCAATTTTTCGACTTGCCGAATTGTCGACGCGATAAAACTTGTCAAACAATTTTGGTAGCGCGGTTTGGGGAATCCCGATGCCGTGATCTTCAATTGAAATGTCAATCCAATTCGGTCGTTCACATTCGACACGGACATTGATTTCGCCACCACGAGGCGAATACTTCACAGCGTTGTGAAGTAGGTTCATGAAGAGTTGATTGAGTCGCGTCCGGTCTCCGTATACATAGACGTCTTCCGTACAATCGAACGTGATGTGATGGTGTTGGCTCGAGCCTTGATGCACCGAGATCGCTTGTTCAAGAATGGTGGATAGGCGCTCTGGTTCGTTATGATACGTCTGTTGTCCAGACTCCATCCGTTGTACATCAAGCAAGTTTGAAATCAAGTCCTCGAGACGCAATGTCTCTTGATGAATCATTCCTAAATATTTTTCGGAACGTTCAGATGAAAGTTTTCGGAAACGAAGAAGTTCAGTGAATCCAATGATACTTGTGAGCGGAGTCCGGAGTTCGTGAGAGACGGTCGAAACGAGTTCGGTTTTCAGACGGTCGACTTCGGTCTCGTGCGTCACGTCACGGAAAACGAGCATCGTTCCATGGCGTGTTCCTCGCAAGTAAATCTTCTCCGCATACATTTGAATGAAGCGCTCTTCCTGATTCATCGAGAACGTGACGCTCTCTTCTTTACACTGTCCATCGAATGACCGTTCCATGAACGCGGAAAAGGCATCCTTTTGGTCGACCTGCAGTCCGAGCTCCTCAAGGCTAGCGTCTAAACGGTATAAATCGACTTCATTTCGCTGCGTAATCGGTTGATTGAATAAGACGAACAACGCTTGGTTTGCTACTTTCTCACTTGTTGCGTGTTCGACATAGATGACGGCATCGCGAATCGAGTGAAGGAGGCGCGCTGTCTTCTCACGCTCCTCTTCAATCCGATAGCGTTGTGCCGTGAGAGATGTAGCCATTTGCCGGAATGATGTTGTCAATTGCCCGACTTCATTTTTAGATTGGGCGGCCGCCGGTGTCATCGGCTGTCGCTCTCCGGCAAGGCGCTTGCTGTTTTCAATCAACTCTTGCAGTTGACCAGTTAAGCGTCTCACATATGGACGGGCGACGATAAAGAGAATGAAGAGGACACCGAGTAAAGAGAGGAGCCAAAAGGCCTGTGCCCACTTCGTATGGGTCGCAAGCTGAGCACGGAGCGCATCCTCTTCTGCGTTCAGTGAGTTCCGGTATTCCGTGAAGACGCTCTCCATATCGACGATGCTCGCACTCATATCTGCGGCACTTTTTGAATTGATTTTGAATTTACGATCTGCCGGTGGCTCTTGTTGTGGATTCACTTTCCCGAGCGTCGGCATCTTTAAGAAGGGTTCGGTTACACTACCGTCCCGTTTTCCTGCTACATAACGTTCGAGGCTCGGCATGACACGTTCTTGATATGCGTCAAAGAGCGTACGAGCATCGCTCGCGTACGTTTTTTCTTTCTCGGTTACGGCATTCTGCTCGAACCAAGTGGTCTGTTCGTCAATCAAGACTTGTTTATCTTGCACACGCTCTAACATCGCGTCGTCTCCAAGGAGGACAAAGCCGCGCATTTCATATTGCATCGACTGCCATGTCTCGAACAATTCGGTCGCATTCGTGCGCCGTTCACTGATGTTCTCGAGCGATGACGTCGTCTGTTCGATTTGGTTTTCCGTATACACATATACGGCAAGCGACGTGAGGAGGATCAGTCCGATGAATAAGTAGAAGACAAATAAAAATTGTCTCCCGATCCGCTGGTCAATCCATGACTTCATAAAGACCGTTCCTTCCTAGAATGATGAACATTCCGACTGTGACTAATATCCTACGAGTGTCGTTCTTTCATTGTACAGATTCGTTTCTTTATATGCCACAAATTGAGAAATCAAGGCAATGACCACTATTAATCATTGAATAGTAGTGAATGATGTGCTATTGTTCAATGTATAGTAGGGGGTGAGATGATGAATCCTCAATTCAAAAAAGGTGTGCTCAACCTGTGCGTGTTAGCACTCGTCGCGGAACAAGACCGCTATGGGTATGAGCTCGTTCAGGCGATCTCCGCTAAAGTTGCGATTTCAGAAGGTGCGGTCTATCCGTTGTTGCGTCGACTGACGACAGAGGGTTATTTCACAACATATTTAATCGAATCCGGAGAAGGCCCTCCACGGAAGTACTATCAGATTACGGAGCAAGGGCGAACACACTTAGTTGAACTGCGAACGGAATGGGATGTATTCACGAACGGTGTTAATGACTTAATCCGAGGGGGAGACGACAGATGAATGAAGAACAGTACTTGTCAGAGCTCGAACAGCTATTGATGGACGTGAAGGTGAAAGATCGGCTCGATATATTAAGGGATGTGTCTGAATATTTCACAAGCGGTCGATTAGAAGGAAGAAGTGACGAAGAAATGGCACGTGAGTTAGGGGAACCGAGCGTACTCGCATCAGAATTACTCGCCTCTGTCGACGTTGAAGAATCGATCTCGACACGACCAGCTGCGGTTGTCAAAAGCTCGGCGGTAGCCTTCCAAAGCGTTCTTATTCAAGTACAGAATGCGCAGGTGTTCGTCACCCCATCACGAGATGGGTACGCTTATGCGACGCTTGAAACGGAGACCGATCATGGGGTCGTGATGGATATCGTGGGGGACACCCTAGAGATACGGATTGAATCCGAACGTCGTTTTGGTCTTTCGGACCTGTTTTCATGGTTTGGGTCAAAGGCACCTGTACTTCGGGTTGAATTGCCACATCACGCCTATCATCAGATTCAGTTGAAGAATCGTCATGGTTCGAGTGATGTACAAGACCTTCACACGGAACGGTTACACGTGGAGAGTGAGAACGGTCGAATCGTCGCGCATCACATTCAAGCACGTCATGGTGTTCTGCGCACGTCGAACGGAAAGGTGCTCGCATCGAGTTGTCACGGTCACGATTGGGAGCTTCATTCTTCGAACGGTCGTGTCGAAGCGAAACATTCTCAGCTCGAGCGGATCAATATCCATTCCTCGAACGGTCGAATCGATGTCGATCACGTCTCGGGAACGGTCGATGCAAAAACCTCTAATGGACGGATAGACTGTTCCGTACAAGCGATTCATGAACCGATTCGGTTAAAGTCGAGCAATGGGAAAATTGATTTGCATGTCGATGAACGTCCAGAAGATGTGACCATTCGAGCGAAGTCGCGAAACGGGAAAGTCGATGTGTTCGGGGAGGGGTCGAAAGAGTGCGTATTTGGAGACGGGTCGATTGAAGTGAAATTAACAAGCTCGAACGGGAGCATCACCGTATCAGGGTAAACATAGCCCCTCCATCGATCGATGGAGGGGCTATGTTTATAAATCATGCACCAACACATAGGCGACTCGAACGGGTCCATGTACGCCGACGATGAGGTTCATCTCGATGTCGGCCGAGTTCGACGGACCAGAGATGAAATTAACACCGTTCGGGGAATGGAGACCATCTCGATCAAGTGAGGCGAGTTGTTGTGCCGTTTGCGTCATACGTGGAACGAGGACAGATTTCGGGATGATTGCGATATGGTCTTGCGGTAACAGACTGATCGTCCGTGATCTACCAGGCTTCGCATATTGGACGATTGTCGCACTTTCCGCAAATGCCGCATCCGCAATCGTGATTCCGATGTCCGCTCGAATGGCCAGCTCTCGACTCGATTCCGGTTGTGACGAATCCCACCAGGCAAACGTCTCACTTGTTGTAGGTGCCCAAGTGGAAATTCGTGCATCGTTCTCCGCAAGAATCTTTGTTCCATCATAGCGTTCAATCAAGAGGCGGAGCGTATCATCAAGATTCGCAGATTCACATTCCACCAAATCGGTATGGATTCGGGTCGCGACCATGCGAAACGTTTCAAGTAGTTCTTCTTCGCTCGCGCCTTTCAACACCGCATCTTGCGGGCGATGTGTATATTCCCGCTTTGGCGGCGTGAGCTGGACCTCACGACCGAGTTGCTTGGCGATTCGTTGTAGAAAGTCCTCACGGTTTGTGATTGTACCAGGATTCATCAGGCATTCCCCCGTTTCTTGAACCAATCTCGGACAGTCTGTTTGTTCGGTTGTGGCAAGTCTTTCGAGTCTGTCCAAGCCGGTAGCCCTTTCTCAATCTGACCCGATGTGGCAAATGGTGATGTCGCAAAAGGTGCGACATGTTCTGCTGCTTCGAATAAGAAAGGACTCGAGGCCGTGACGGCAAATCCTTTCATCGCAATCCGCTCTACGAAAGGTGATTGCTTTTTCTCCTCTACGATGACGCGTCGATGTTCAATCAACAGCTCGTGCAGCGGAATCTTTACAGGGCACGCCTCTGTACAGGCGCCACAGAGACTCGACGCATAGGGGAGTTCTTTATAGTTCTCGTATCCATCAAGGAGCGGAGCCAAGACGGCACCAATTGGACCTGGATAGATCGACCCGTACGCATGACCACCGATATGGCGATAGACGGGACAGACGTTGATACAGGCCGCGCAGCGGATGCATTGCAAGACCGATTGGAACTGTGTCCCGAGAATACCAGAACGCTTGTTGTCGACGATGACAAGGTGGAACTCTTCTGGTCCATCGACTTCACCGACTGCGCGCGTCCCGGCGAACGTCGTGATGTATGACGTGAGTCGCTGACCGACTGCGCTTCGACAAAGCATATTGACGAGTACCTCGAACTCTTCATAAGACGGGACGACGCGTTCCATGCCCATGACAGAGATGACCGTGTCAGGAAGTGACGTCACCATGCGTCCGTTTCCTTCATTGGTCACAAGCCCGACGGCTCCACTCTCTGCGATGGCAAAATTACAGCCGGTGATGCCGACTTCTGCCTTCAAAAAGTCTTTCCGTAGTTCTTGTCGTGCATAGCGTCCAAGTTCAGTCGGATCGTTCGACCCGCTGTAGCCGTGGGCAGTGAACGTCTCATGCACAGCGTCGCGGTCTTTATGCAGAGCCGGGGCGACAATGTGAGACGGTGGGTCTTCGTCGAGTTGCAAAATCCATTCACCGAGATCGGATTCGACGACAGTACACCCTTCTTCTTGAAGTGACTTGTTCAACCCAATTTCTTCTGTGACCATCGATTTTGATTTCACGACATGTTTGGCTTGTTTCGACCGAACGACTTCCCGGATGTAGCGGTTCGCTTCTTCCGGTGTCTCCGCGAAAAAGACGCTTCCACCACGTTTTGAGACATTCTCGCTCAATTGATATAAGTAATAATCCAGATGTTCCAGCACATGTTGACGAATTTCTTCCGAATGGTCGCGAAACGCTTCCCAGTCCCCGAGTTCACCTGCAGCATTCAACCGACCATCCCGTAGACGGTTTTGAGCCGAACTGACGGCCTGCCGCATGAACGCATCTTCGATTCCATCTTTTCGTCGATCTTGAAACTTCTCATCTAAGCGAATCCCCATGCTCATGCTTGCTTCACTCCTTCGTTTAAGACTTCAGCAATATGCATCACTTTAATCGGATGTCCTTGTTTATGAAGACGTCCGCCGATGTTCATCAGACATGACGCATCCGCTCCGATCAACACCTCTGCGCCTGACTGTAAGATCGAATCGACTTTTTCATCTACCATCTGCACCGACACGTCTGGCATCTTGACGGAGAACGTCCCACCGAACCCGCAACAGTTATGTACGTTCGCGAGGGGGACCATCGTCAGTCCATCGACGTTTCCGAGCAACTTTCCGGGAGCCGCTTCGATTCCGAGGAGGCGGGTCATGTGACAAGACGCATGATAGGTCGCTTTGGCGGGAAACTTGGCACCGACATCTGTGACTTCGAGCACATCGACGATGAACTGCGTCAGTTCGAACGTTTTGGCGGCGTGCGCTTCAGCGCGAGGACCCCATACTGGATCATCTTGGAACAAATGAGGGTAGTCGCGCATCATCATGACACACGACCCCGATGGTCCGACGATATATTCTGCATCTGCTTGTTCAAACGTTTCAATCATGTGCTTGGCAACCTTTTTCGTCTCCTCATGATAGCCGCTGTTGTAAGCAGGCTGCCCACAGCATGTCTGCTCAAAGGGGAACGTCACCTCGCACCCTAAATGTTCGAGTAGTTCGACTGTCGCTTGTCCGACGGATGGAAACAACGTATCAGATAAACAAGTGACGAATAAAGCTACATTCGGCATAGCCATTCCTTCTTTCTTCTGATGATAGCGATTTCAACGTCATTATTTCATAAAGCGTAGGAAAGTGACAGAAAAATGGGGAGAAAAACTGATTTATTTGTAAAATCCTGTCTAATTGATAACGTATCTCACTGAACAGATATTCATCTCTTTTCTGATATAAAACAGCTAAGGAGAACGTATAACAGAAAAAGATCCTCGACACATGACGAGGATCTTCTGTCTAACTTATAGGAAGAACATTTCCAAGATGAAGAGTGCGCCGAACAAGTAGATGAGCGGGTGAACCGTCTCTTTGTTCATCGCTTTGAAGATCGGGTACAAGATGAACCCGAAGGCGATGCCGCGTTCGATGCTTCCTGACAAAGGCATGATCAAAATCGTCATGAAAGCCGGGAAGTATTCGCTAAAGTCGCTCCAGTCGATGTACCGGACATTCGTCAACATGAGTGCACCGACGATAATCAAGGCGGGAGCTGTGATTGCCGCTACGCCAGAAATGGCACCGATAAGTGGGCTGAAGAAGAGTGTCAATCCGAATAAACCAGCGACGACGGCCGTCGTGAGACCTGTACGTCCACCTTGCGCGACACCGGCAGCAGACTCGATGTATGCCGTAGACGGGCTCGTTCCGACGAGTGATCCACCCATTGTGGCAAGTGAATCGGCAAAGAGTGCACGGTGACCATTCTCAATTGTTCCATCTTCTTTTAAGAGACCTGCCTGTTTTCCGACACCGACAAGCGTACCTGTCGTATCAAAAAGAGTGACGAGGAAGAACGAGAGGACAGCACCGAACAAACCGTATTGAATGACATCACTAAATGCCGTCACGGGGTTGACCATGAGTCCTTCCGGAAGTGTTGGCATCGCCGTGACACCATCGATTTTTAAGATATCCATGAAGTATGCTGCAATCCCCGTGAGTACCATCCCGATGAGTAAAGAGCCGGGTACGTTTCGTGAAAAGAGGAGTGCCGAGACGATCAAACCACCGAGTACAAGTAGTACTTCTGGAGAAGACACGTCACCGAGACGTACCAAGTTCGCTTCATCAGCAACAATTAAGCCTGATAATTTTAATCCGAGTGAAGCGATGAAAAGACCGATCCCGGTCGTGATGGCATGCTTCAACGAAGTTGGAATCGCTTGAATCAACTTCGTCCGAATTGGAGAGAGCGACAAAATCAAGAAGAAGACGGACGAGACGAAGACAACACCGAGCGCGGCAGACGGCGCAATCTGTTCTTGGGCGACGAGCGTGTAAGCAAAAAATGCGTTGAGCCCCATTCCTGGCGCCACGGCGATTGGTAAGTTCGCATAAAACGCCATCAAGCCAGTCCCGATGAGGATGGCAATGATTGTCGCCGTGAAAGCTTGTGCGAATGGAATCCCAGCATCAGATAGAATCGCCGGGTTGACGACAGAGATGTACGCCATCGTCACGAACGTTGTGATTCCAGCAGTCACTTCTTGTTTAACATTCGTTCCATGTTGTTCTAATTGAAAGATATTCATCGATAAAACTCCTTATTTCGGTCTATTTCCGAACATTAATTAAAAAAAATGATTAAATTAACGTTATCAACTTGATGACTATACAAAAATGTTTGATTCACGTCAATTGTTTTACGTGAAAAACATGAAAAATGAGGAACAATAGTAAAAAATGTTCGGAAATAAACTTTTTTTTAAAAGAAGCTTGCTCTGAAACGCGTTTCAGAAGATACGGTATAGACAAAGGGAGGGGAACCGATATGAAACCGACAACGTGGAAGACATGGTGCAGTGGAATCGTATACGAGCTCGTCATCAATCAGTTGTATACACCGTTTGGGAAAATGTTGTGTACCCGTTTCCGTGAAGAGTTTCTTCACTTGCCGTTAGAAGAGCGCTTCCGTCTCGTTCAGGCAATCCGTTGCCAAGTCGTCGAAAGAGGTGACAGTCAGCAAGCAGAGTGGGTACACTATATGCAAAGACTGACAAGTTGAGGTGAGATGAATGGCAAACATTCGAGATATCGCAAAGCACGCTGACGTTTCGGTGACGACGGTCTCACGCGTCCTGAACGAGCATCCGTACGTATCGAAAGAAAAACGGACCCGTGTTCATGAAGCGATGAAAGAGCTCGGGTATTTGCGGAATCAACAGGCGTTAACGTTGTCGACAGGGAAGACGCAACGAATTGTCGTGATCCTACCTTATATGGATCACCCGTATTACGGTCTCTTCGTCAATGGACTCGCCAAGGCGGCGCTCGAGCACGATTACCGGCTCGTCATGTGGCAGACGGAGTATAAATTGAGCGAGGAACGACAAGCACTCAATTTATTGAAGCATCGTGAAGTCGATGGGGCGATTGTCTTGTCTCACGAGATGTCCTTTAAGGAAATGGAGGCATACCGCGCGTACGGGCCAATCGCTGTGGCGACCGTCGGTGCACCGGAGACGATTTCGTCCATCCATGTCGATCATTACGCGTCGTTCGTATCAGGTATTCATGTCTTGAAGGAACATGGATATGAAGAGATTGGAATCATCTTGTCAAGAAGCCATAGTCCGAGCTCCCTTGCGCGTCAGCAAGCCTATTTCGATGAAGTAGAGCATGCGCGTCAGCAATGGATTTGGACCGGCTATTTGACGAGTGAGGACGGCATTCGGTTAGCTGAAGCGTTCCTCTCTCAAAAAGAGCGTCCTCGAGCGCTCTTTTTCTCGTCTGATTATGTCGCCCTCGGATTTTTAGGAGAGATGCAACGGCGAGACATCAAGATTCCTCAGGAAGTCGCCATGCTAGGCTTTGACGGACATCCGATCGGTCATGCATTCGGACTGTCGACGATGCTCTCACCGAATGAAGAAATCGGGCGACGCTTATTTGAAACGACGCTCGCTGAAATGAACGGTGCTCAACCGGAAACGCATGGCATGACGGTGAGCTATCAAGTTGGCACAACACTTTAGGCAACTTCCTCGCTCGACTCTTTTGAAACGTTTAGAATGAAAGGAGTAGTCGAGAGGAGGAGATGTTATGAAGATTCAAGTAACAGAAGAAGCGCTCCAATGGTTCAAACAAGAGATGGAAGTTGAAGCAGGTCAAACGGTTCGTTTGTTTGCAAAATATGGGGGTTCGACAGACTTGACGCACGGTTTTTCTGTCGGGGTCATCACAGAAGATGTGAACAATGCTGCTGTTGAGACAGAGGCAGATGGGATTCGCTTCGTTGTGGCAGAACAAGACGAATGGTTATTCCAAGGACAAGACGTGAAGGTCGAGCTCCGCGGAGAAGAAATCGTCTTCGTGCAGGCCTGACGTTTCAGTTTGTTTACGTTTGATGAAATGTCGTTTGACGAAATCGAGCTAGGGGAACATATTACGACAAGTCGGATTTTCGAAAGGATGACACCATATGTCAGACAAAGAAAAGCGTGAACAAGAAGAAAAAGAAAAGTTGAAGCGAGATCAGCCGGACATCTCCCATGAAGAAGATTCAAAAGGAGATCATTCCGACCTCGAAGAGACAGATGAAGATGAACAAGCATAAGAGCCGAGACACGGCTCTTTTTGTTTGGGAATTGAAAGAAATGCCGTGGGCGTTATAATGGATAAGGGAAAACTATTTAGTGAGGAGAATGAGACATGAGTACAGTACTAGTCTTTGGACATAAAAATCCAGATACCGACACAATCACGTCAGCGCTCGCCTATGCCGAGTTGAAAAAGAAATTAGGGATGGACGCAGAGGCGGTTCGTCTCGGTGAAGTGAACGGTGAAACACAATATGCGCTCAATCACTTCCGTGTGAAAGCACCACGCTTGATTGAAAGTGTGAAAGGTGAGGCGGAAGAAGTCATCTTGGTCGACCATAACGAGTTCCAGCAAAGTGCGGATGGAATTGAAGATGTGCGAATCCTTGAAGTCATCGACCACCACCGTATCGCAAACTTCCAAACGGCAGACCCGCTCTACTATCGTGCGGAGCCAGTCGGGTGTACGGCAACGATTTTGTTGAAGTTGTATAAAGAGCATGGTGTCGAAATTGCTGCGGATATGGCCGGCTTGATGCTGTCAGCCATCATCTCGGATTCGCTTCTCTTCAAATCACCGACATGCACAGATGAAGATATCAAAGCAGCGAAAGAACTTGCGGAGATCGCTGGCGTCGATGCGGAAGTATACGGACTTGAGATGCTCAAAGCCGGTGCGGACCTTAGCCAAAAAACGATTGAAGAGCTCATCTCACTCGATGCGAAAGAATTCGCGATGGGCGACTATCGTGTCGAAATCGCACAAGTGAACACGGTCGATGCGAACGATGTCTTGAACCGGAAAGCGGAAGTTGAAGCCGCAATCGCCAAAACGGTTGCAGCGGAAAACTTGGACTTGTTCGTATTCGCCATCACGAACATTTTGACGAACGATTCGGAAGCCGTCGTTGTCGGACCAAAACCAGAACTCTTCGAACAAGCGTTCAACGTGACGCTTCAAAACGGATTGGCGACACTTCCTGGCGTCGTCTCGCGTAAGAAGCAAATCGTGCCATTCTTAACTGAAGCGGCAACAAAATAAAAACTCGAAGCCGTGGCCTCGAGCGGGACTGCAGACGTTAATACGTCTGCAGTTTTAATTTTGATTGAGAAGAGTCTTTTTCAAATAGTATTGCTGATGATTGGCTGTCGGATGGTGCTCAATCACTCCAAAAATTTCATACCCGAGCTTGGTATAAAAATCAGGTGCCTGAAAACTGAACGTATCGAGTTGAATGAGACGGCATCGATGCTCGATAGCCAATTGTTCGATACGCGTCATCAATTGCGTGCCATATCCTTTTCCTCGAAGCTGTTCATCCACCCATAAGAAATGAATGTGCATCGTGTACCAAAACACCGTTCCGGTAACGCCCCCGACAATCTGATTGAAGTCATCTCGAACGATCAAACTCACATGCTCGACGGGGTGCTTCACCTCATCGGGTAATTGCGATGCGTTATATTCAATCAGGCGCTGTCGAATATAGTCGTTGTTTTCCTGATCCCACTGTTGAACGATCTTCATCTACTCACCCTTCCTTCATTAAGATCCTGTACTTGCGAATGCACGCAGTCCATACAACCAAAACCGATAGGCGATGACGAGTGAGAGCATAGCGACGAGCGGGGTCGCCAATGCAAACATGGTGAACCCACGTCCTTCAAAGAAATACATCGCCGGATAAAATGCCGTGAAGCCAAATGGAATGATATACGTTAAGACGAACATGATGACTTTCGAATAGATGGTCATCGGATAGCGTGCAAAATCACTCAAGCTGAAGACAGCGAATACGACCGGTAGACTATCAATCATCCAAAACGAGAATGTCGCAAAGAATAGGTTCACCGCGATATAAATCATTCCGCTCGCGAGAACCATGACGAGTAGGACTAGAATATCCATCATACTCCATGTCATTCCTAGCTCATTCGAGGCGAGCCAGAGCACACTCCCACCAATCAAGAGTTGACCAAACCCATCTTGTTGAACCCGTTCGGCGACGATTTGGAACAACGGGTTTACGGGACGCATCAGAATGCGGTCCAAGTTCCCCGTGCGAATATATTGCCAACCAATCGTCCAAAGGTTATCAAAAAAGATATGATGAACAGCCCGGCCTAAAAACGCGATTCCGTAAATGAACAAAATCTCATAAAATCCCCATCCGTTCAGCGACTCGATATGTCGAAAGACGATGGATAAAAAGAAGAGGGCGGCAAATTGTTGACCGAAGACTGACAAGACGCCAATCAAGAAATCCATTCGATATTCCATCATTACTTTGAAATGATTTTTGGCATAGAGCCAATATAGTTTCGCGTATCGTTTCATCCACCAAACACCGTCACTTTCCGAACCGCATATGCGAATAAGAGTCGTACAAATAGAAAGAATGCCACGACCCATGCGAGTTGAATCAGAATCGACGGCCATATACCAGATGCTTGGATGTCACCTGTATATATGGCGACAGGTACATAGACAAGAGAAGCGAACGGTAAATATAAGCTGATCGTCTGGAACCAGTCAGGAAAAAGTGTCAGCGGAATGATTGCCCCGGACATAATCGTAATGACCGCCTCCTGTAAGACAGAAAGTCCCCATACGTTCACCGTATAAAAGGAAAGCACACCGACGAGTAAATCGATCAGTGTCGCAAGAAGGATTGCGAGTACGACGCTGATCGAGAAGGCGAACGCACTCTCAAGTGAGGTCGGTGGGTCAACCCCGATAAACAGCATGGCGATAACGAGAAGTGGTAGCGTCGACCGAAAAAAGGTCGACGTTTTTGTCCCGATATCTTGCGCGAGTAACTTATCCAGTAAATGATACGGTCGAAGCAGTTCGACGGCGACTCCGCCATGTTTAATGAGATGCGCGAGTTCGCGTCCGGCCCCTCCCCGGAATTGATCGAGCATCGTTGCGAGGACCGCATACGTCAACATCATCGAGAGCGAGATACCTGACACGTCAGTCTTATTCTCATAGACGGCCTGCCAAAAGAAATATAAGATGAACAGTCGCATCGTCACCGAGAACATACTCGCCCAGTACCAGGCTGTGTAAGCCATATCGACTTTGATTTGCGAGGAGGCGAGCGCTACATATTTTTTAAGCCTCATGCACTCACCTCTGGCTGATACAGATTTCGAATCAATGTCTCCATTTTTGGCACGACAACGGATAAATCTTTCACTTGATTGCAGTTCACGATTTCACGGATCAGTTGTCCACTTGAAATCTCATGATGGTTGAATGCTAATTGAATCGTATCTGTTTCTCGATCAGAGGTGAGTTCCGTGACGAATCCTGTCACCGACGGCGGGACGGTGAATGATGTCTCGTCGTCGAGTGTGATTTCAAGGGTGCGTTCATTGTTGAACGTCTGTTTGAGCGTTTCGATACGATCGTCATAAATGATGCGTCCCTCGTCTAGAACGATTACCCGGTCACAGACTTCCTCGATATCCTGCATGTCGTGCGTCGTCAAAATGACTGTTGTCCCCCAGGCATCGCTGATTTCGCGAATAAACGCCCGAATCGTCTCTTTGATGTCAATATCGAGACCAATCGTCGGCTCATCCAAATACACGACACGAGGTCGGTGTAAGAAGGCGGCTGCGAGCTCACAACGCATTTTTTGTCCTAGTGATAATTGGCGGACTGGCACATCGAGAAGCGGTTCAAGTTGGAGACGTGCAATGAACCAAGCGACGGTCTCCTCGAACTCTGCGCGCGGCACTTCATAGATTTCTCGAAGCAGGTCGAACGACTCACGGACGGGAATATCCCAAAACAATTGGGTCCGTTGGCCGAAGACTGCCCCGATTTGTCGAGCATTTTGAATCCGGTCCTCATGCGGATCGATTCCAAAGATGCGGACGGAACCGGTATCGGGACGAAGGACACCGGCGAGCATTTTGATGGTTGTCGATTTTCCGGCACCGTTAAAGCCGATATATCCAACGCGTTCGCCTGGAGCGATAGACAAGTCAATTCCTTTCACGGCTTCTTTGGTGCGATACTTTCTTGAAAACAAAGCTTTGATGGCGCCTTTTAATCCGGCATCTCGTTCTAAAATTTGATAGTGTTTCACAAGGTCGCGGACCTCGATAGCTGACTGTGACATACGTTCCTCCTTAATCGTGCAAGCGTTTTCCTTCATCAGAATAGCATGTGAATATGGGATTTCCTACCTGTACAAAAAAAGACCGGACAATGAAGTCCGATCTTAGGATGATTTTGTTTGTCTTCCGTATGTTCCGAGACGCCATAGTTTCTCAAACGGTCCATAACGGTGACTCTTCAGCCACCACATCGAGAAGGACGATTGCACAATCAAAATGGCGATGCTGAGGAATAGGCCTTCGGTTAAGGAAAGACTTCCGTATGCGCCAAGAGCAATCACCGGAATGACGACGATCAGCGTATGCGTCAAATAGTTTGTGAGTGCCATCCGCCCGAGCGCTTGGAGCGGGGCGAACGTGCGACCTTTTCGAACGGCGACCGTGAACAGACAGACATATGTCGTGGCGAGTAGTTTTCCGGAGACGAGAACGGCCGCAGAGTTCGTCGCCGAATACTCGGCACCGTTACCGTAGTGATGCCAAATAATGACTGCGAAGAACGGTAGGGCGGTTACCGTACAGATGATAGCTGTCTGCGTCAGTCCTTGGATGCTCCAAGTGAGGAGTTTCCGTTCCCGTCCGATATAAAGGCCGAACAAGAACAGACTTAGAATTTCAACCCCGACAAAAAATGAGTTTTGGAACATGGCAAAAATCTCTTCGTCTAGGCGATAGTCGAACCATGGGCCGAATCCAGAATTGAAGACGGCCGGGAAAGGATCTCCATTAAACCTAAATCCGAGCGACAATTCTAAGTACATGGATGACACATAGAACAGTAAAAAGCTCCCAATCAATAAACTCCACGCCCATGTCAATATCGCGCGGTTACTCAACCCATAAAAGAGAGGGAGCAATAAGCCCCACATCGCATACGTATGTAAGATGTCACCCGACCAAATCGCCAAATGCGCGAGACCGAATAAGAAAAGAATCGCAATACGGCGTATGTAACGACTGACCGATTCACCTCGGGCGTAGGAACGCTCGAGGAAAATCGAAAAGCCGATCCCAAATAAGAGGGAGAAAATCGTATAAAACTTCGTCTGCACGAACAAGTCGAAGAGGGTGCGGACGAACAAGTCGCTTCCCGCATAGTCGGGACGACCGGACATCCAGTCGCTCCCGAGCATGGTAGGAATATTGACGAGGAAAATGCCGCAGAGGGCAAACCCTCGGATAATGTCATACAAAATAATCCGTTCATTCGTTTGAATTGGGCCAGCCATACGACACGTCCTTTACTGAATTAGAATACTTTCGTCGTCCACGATTCACAGTTCCAAACGTCTGTGACGATATCTTCATAGAATTCTGGTTCGTGACTGATGAGGAGGACGCTGCCTTTGTACTCTTTCAATGCACGCTTCAACTCTTCCTTCGCGTCGACGTCTAAGTGGTTCGTCGGCTCATCGAGTAAGAGTAAGTTTGTTTCGTTGTTTAAGAGTTTGCAAAGACGTACTTTCGCCTTTTCTCCACCACTGAGGACAGAGATTTTACTTTCAATGTGCTTCGTCATGAGACCGCATTTCGCGAGCATCGCGCGCACCTGTTGTTGGTTGAGTGACGGGAATTCGCTCCAAATCTCTTCGATACACGTGTTGTTGCTTGATGCGGCTTCCTGTTCGAAGTAACCCATTTCGAGGAACTCACCACGTTCGACTGTTCCTTCAAGCGGGTTGATCAAGCCGAGTAAGCTCTTCAAGAGCGTCGTCTTCCCGATTCCGTTCGCTCCGACGAGGGCAATCTTTTGACCGCGCTCCATCTGAAGGTCGAGCGGACGTGAGAGTGGCTCATCGTATCCGATGACGAGACCTTTCGCATCAAAGATGAGGCGCCCCGATGTACGTGCCTGCAAGAAGCGGAATTCTGGTTTCGGACGTTCCGCACTCAATTCGATGACATCCATCTTATCGAGTTTCTTCTGACGTGACATCGCCATGTTTCGTGTCGACACACGCGCTTTGTTTCGGGCAACGAAGTCTTTCAAATCCGCGATCTCGGCCTGTTGACGCTTGTAGGCGGCTTCAAGTTGCGAACGCTTCATCTCGTACACTTCCATGAACTTGTCATAGTCCCCGACATAGCGGTTCAACTCTTGGTTTTCCATATGGTAGACCAAGTTGATGACACTATTTAAGAACGGGATATCGTGGGAGATCAAGATGAAGGCATTGTCATAGTTTTGAAGATAGCGTTTCAACCACTCGATATGCACTTCATCCAAATAGTTGGTCGGCTCATCGAGGAGCAAGATATCTGGCTTCTCTAAAAGTAATTTTGCGAGCAATACTTTCGTACGCTGTCCACCTGACAAGTCCGTGACGTCACGGTCGAGACCAACGTCTAAAATACCGAGACCGCGTGCGACTTCTTCTACTTTCGCGTCGATGATATAAAAGTCGTTCGAGTCGAGCGTTTCTTGAAGCTCACCGACCTCTGCGAGCATGTCTTCCATCTGTTCCGGTGTCGCGTCGCCCATCTCCATGTAGAGTTCGCCGATGCGCGTCTCCATGTCAATCAGGTATTGGAAGGCACCTTTCAAGACGTCCCGAATCGTCATCCCGCGCTCAAGTACCGCGTGTTGATCGAGGTAACCGACACGGACGTTTTTCGCCCATTCGATTTTCCCTTCATCCGGTTGCAGCTTGCGCGTGATGATGTTCATGAACGTCGATTTTCCTTCACCGTTCGCTCCAACGAGACCGATATGCTCCCCTTTTAAGAGGCGGAAAGAGACATCGTTCAAAATAGCGCGGTCACCAAAGCCGTGGCTCAAGTTTTGTACCGTTAATATACTCATAATTCGTTTTCGTTCCTTTCAAAGTAAACTACCCGATATTGTAGCATGAATTGGATCAAATTAGTACGCCAGTCCGACCGACTCTCGTACGTGTTCCTGTTCTTCAATCGTATGAAGCATGAACTGGGCGACGTCTGCCCGTGAGATGTGCTTCCCGTTCTCTGGCACTTCATCGATGGCCGTGCGATATGTCGAGGTGCGAGGACCGTCCGTCAATTGCATCGGTCGTACAATCGTATAATCGAATGACGAATTTCGCCATAAGTCCACGGCTGCCCGATGATCACGGAGCGGCTTCCGGAGCATGAACGTAATGGCTTTCCCGGCAAGTCCAGGTATCTCATTGTCGATACCGGCTGAGGCCAAATAGACGACGCGTGAGATGCCATTCGTCTTCATCGCGGGGACGAGCTTGTCCGTGACACTCGCTAAAAAGTCCGGATCGCTCAAATCCGTTCCGAGACAGCTGATGACCGCATCATGACCGTGCATCGCTTCTGTTAAAGCATCGACATCATATAAGTCGCCTTCGATGATTTCAAGTTGTGGCGTCCGAATCAACTTTTTCTGTTCACGAACGAACGCGGTGACGTCATGACCGTGCTCGATGGCTTGATCGATGAATTGATGTCCGGTTCGACCGGTTGCGCCTAAAACGAATAACTTCATAAGGGCAAGGCTCCTCTCTCATATCCAATATCTACAGTATACAGCAGTTTCAGAAAAATCGAACATTTCACCGTTTGATTCCAACCTATTGCATTTCTCGTCAGCTCGTCTACAATAAGGTCTATCTTAAATAAATAGATTCGCACTCGTATATCAGCGGAAATATGGTCCGCAAGTCTCTACCGAACTACCGTAAATGGTTCGACTACGGGTGGCGCTTGTCGTATGCTATCGTTGATTTCCATGCGGTTCGTTGCCTCCCGATGAGGGGTGACGAATCGCATTTTTTATTGGAGGGAAAACAATGAAGCAGTTAGAAGACAAAATCCGTGAAGAAGGTCGGGCCCTTTCCGACCAAGTGTTGAAAGTCGACGCTTTCTTGAATCATCAGGTCGACCCGGTACTTATGCAAGCCATCGGCAAAGAATTCGCAGAACGTTTCAAAGACGCTCAAATAGACCGCATCGTCACACTCGAATCGAGTGGGATTGCGCCGGCGATGATGACGGCGCTTGAGATGGGTATCCCGTTCGTATTCGCGCGTAAACGAAAATCGCTGACACTCCAAGACGACCTCGTGGAAGCGGACGTTTATTCGTTCACAAAACAAGAGACGAACCGCATCAGCTTGAGCCGACGCTTCGTCTTACCAGGCGAACGTGTTCTTGTCATCGATGACTTCCTCGCGAATGGGGAAGCGGCACTCGGACTGACACAACTCGTGGAAGCGGCAGGTGCAGAGGTCGCAGGCGTTGGGATTGTCATCGAAAAGTCATTCCAACCAGGGCGCGATAAATTGATCGAGCGTGGCTATCGCGTCGAATCGTTGGCACGCATTGCGAAATTAGAGAAAGACCATATCTCGTTCGTGGAGGTCGTTCGATGAATACGTTCAAGACAGCTAGTCTAGGATTCCAGCATCTACTCGCGATGTACACGGGAGCGGCAATCGTCCCACTCATCGTCGGTGGTGCCATCGGGCTTGGTCCAACCGAGCTCGCCTATCTCGTCGCAATTGATTTATTCATGTGTGGGGTGGCGACGCTACTACAAGTATGGACGACACGCTTCACTGGTGTCGGATTGCCGGTAGTCCTCGGATGTACGTTCACTGCGGTCGGTCCGATGATCGCCATCGGAAGCGCGAACGGGATCACTGCCATTTATGGCGCGTTGATTGCGAGCGGGCTCATTGTCATCCTCATTTCTGGATTTGTCGGGAAACTCGCGCGCTTCTTCCCGCCGGTCGTGCTCGGTTCGGTCGTGACGATCATCGGTCTCTCGCTGATTCCGGTCGCCGTCAATGACATCGGTGGCGGGATGCCCGGTGAACCAGGGTTCGCATCGATGCAGAATCTCGGATTAGGTGGTTTAACGATTCTACTCATTCTCGTCTTGAACCGTGTCGGGACCGTCTTCACGCGTGCTGCTGCCGTCCTCTTTGCCGTATTGGTTGGAACAGGGGTAGCCGCTTCGCTTGGTCTCGTCGATTTCAGTCCTGTTCGTGAAGCAGGATGGTTCCAAATGGTCCAGCCGTTCTACTTCGGGATGCCGACATTCGACCTGTCTGCCATCCTCGTCATGACGCTCGTCGCCATCATCTCGATGGTTGAATCGACAGGGGTGTTCTTGGCGCTCAGCGATATCACGAAACAACCAATCGGTGCGAAAGAATTGACGAAAGGGTATCGTGCGGAAGGCGTCGCAACGATTCTTGGAGGGATTTTCAACAGTTTCCCGTACACGACGTTCAGTCAAAACGTTGGACTCGTTCAATTGTCAGGTGTGAAATCGCGTCGCGTCATCTTTTGGACAGGCGGATTGCTCATCTTGCTCGGATTCCTCCCGAAAGTCGCTACGTTCACGACATTGATTCCGAAGCCTGTGCTTGGGGGAGCGATGCTCGTCATGTTCGGAACGGTCGCTGCTTCTGGCATTCGTATCCTCAGTCAAGTCGACTTTTCGAAAAACGAGAACTTGATTACCATTGCGCTCTCAATCGGTGTTGGGCTCGGTATTACCGCCAATCCAGCCATCGTCGCAAACATGCCGGAGTGGCTGCGGTTGTTCACGGACAGTGCTATCGTGGCAGGCTCATTCACGGCGCTCGCATTGAACGGATTTTTCCGTATGATGGACCGATTCCGTCCCGGGACAATCATTGCCGAGGAACGGCAAGTCAGCTAGACTGAAGGAAATAGTAGTCTAGGAGGAGTCACGAATGGGGAAAACTGCACTTGTTGTAGGCGCGACTGGCTTGATTGGCCGCGAATTGGTTGAACAGTTGTTAGAGAGTGACCGTTATGATGCGGTCTGGATCGTTGTCCGTCGCTCGAAGCGTTGGAGTCATCCGAAGTTACATGAGGTCGTCGGTTTCGAGGAGATGGATTCATCCCTTCCACAGATCGACGACGTGTACTGTGCGCTCGGCACAACGATTGCGGTAGCCGGCTCGCAAGAAGCGTTCAAACAAGTTGATTTAGAATTACCACTTGAAGTCGCCCGTGTCGCCAAGGCACATGGTGCGACGCGCTATGCGGTCGTATCGGCACAAGGCGCATCATTGCGTTCGACTTTCTTTTACAACCGTGTGAAAGGGGAGCTTGAGAACGCGTTACGTATTTTCAACTTCCATCACTTGATTATCGCGCGTCCTTCTCTGTTACTCGGAGAGCGTCATTCATTCCGCTTCGGGGAGAAAGCGGCCGAGGTCATCAGTCGACCGTTCCAGTCAATCTTGCTTGAGAAGACACCGGAAGTCGCACCGATTCAAGCGCTGCATGTCGCTCGTGCCTTGATTATGGCCTCTGAAGAAGGCGAAGGAATCGAAGTGTTGACGTCAGGGATGATGCAGAGGATGAGCCGATGAATCCATTGACAAAAAAGCGAACCAAAGCAGTCATGATTGACAGTGTCATTGCAGGTCTTGTCAGCGTGGGCGTAGAACAGCTCGTGCGAAAGAAAGTAAAGAGCGAGTTTGTGCATGCGGTCATCACACCGACACTACTGACATATGCCATGGAAGCCTGGCAAATGAGTCGGGGTGGACAAACAATCGGTTATAAACTGATGGGACTTGAATTGAAAAACGATGACGAAACGCCTGTCACGGCAAAACAAGCGCTACAACGCGCCCTGCATCGTGATACTTCGTCAGTCGTTCGTTATTGGAAAGACCGTGCGCATTTCGAACAAGAAGAAGGCGCTGTTTTACCGCACGATGCCCGTTACCATATGCATGTACGTGAAAAGAACTGACCGATATGGCCAGTTCTTTTTTCAATCTTTGATTTTACTTAAGATGGCAGTTGTTAAGGCGACAATCGTCCCGAGGACGAGTCCGTTAGAGAAGACGGTCGCAAGAAGCGGTGGTAACTCATTCATTGATCCGGGTGGCAGAAGCATCGCCCCGGCACCGATGACGAGCGGGAGTCCGACCGTGAGAGATGCCGTGGACTGCTTCAATTCAAAGGCCGCCTCATTGATTCCGATGATGATCATCGTTGCAATGAGCGGTGTCACGATTGCATAACCGACAGCGGCTGGGATGCTCGCAATCAACGAGACGAATGGACCGATGAGTGCTAACGCCATCATGAGGGCGTGGGCAATCAAATGCGGGGTACGCTGGACGCTCTCCGTCGAAGAGAGAAAACCAGCTGTCCCGGAGATGGCGACAGGACCCGGTGTACCGAACAGACCGGCCACGATTTGACTGACGCCACTGGCGACACCCGATGCGGGAACGTTCCCTTTGATTTCTCGTTTTTCGCGAGAACTGACGATGCGCTCAATCAACTTGATGTTCGCAAGGACGTTCGTCATGAGAAGTAAGGTGATGACGAAAGCCGTTGGCAACAAGTTCCAATCCCATACCCAATTTCCGAACGGAAGAAGTTCTGGTACGAGGAAGAAGGATTCTGAACGAACGATTGGATTTCCAAGGTCGAGTAAATGGAATAAGCCGAACCCGACGAATAGTGTCATGACGAGCCCATATTGTTTAAAGCGACTTTGCTCGAGCGTGAGTGCGAACAAGACAAGACCTGCCGTCGCCACTGCCTGAACGACGTTGATTCCGTCTTCCGTCACCCCAAAGCCACCTTTAATGACGGCCCCTGATAATTGAAGGACGAGCAAAATCATATAGACGCCGAGCACTTGCGGTGTAAACAGGGCGAGCATGCGTCTTAAGATACCAGTGACGGTCAACAACACACCAAGGATTCCACTCAAAAACAGCATGAATCCGAGTGCTTGCAAGGTCTCTTGCTGACTTCCGTATAGAGCGGGACCGATGGAGGCGTATAAAGTGAAGACACCCCACCAAATGCCGGCAGGTCCTTCGAGTATCGGGAGGCGATGGCCGAGCAACGTTTGGATGATGCTGAAGAGTGCGAAGATGAAGAGTGAGCGGGAGATGAAGGTCATCGTCTCATCTGGCGACAGTTCAAACAAGGCGGCGATGGAGAGTGGTGGTACAATATTTGTAGCTAAAATAAAAATAAACCACTGAATCGTCGTGGTTACATTACTTCTGGTCATGGTGTCCCCCTGATCATGCTTTTTCTTATTAGTGTAACGTTATGATGAAGTGGATGCAAACGGAGGCTATATAATGAAGAAATTCTTCAAGTGGACCGCACTCTCAATCGTAGGATTGCTTGTTGTCGCGGTAGCAGGCTTTTTGATTTGGACGCAGTTCACGTACGGACCGACCGATGAAGCGACACAGTATGCGGAAGAGGGGAAAGTGGTCGACAACCGTCTCGAGTTCGGAGATACGACGAGCGAGATCGGCATCATTCTTTATCCAGGAGCAAAAGTGGAGAAAGAGGCGTATGCGTATTACGGAACACGTTTAGCCGAGGAAGGGTATTTCGTCGCCATTCCGTCGCTTCGTCTCAACTTAGGCATTTTAGATATCGACGCAGCCGATCCAATCATCGAAGCACATCCGGAGATTGAACGTTGGGTCGTGGCCGGTCATTCACTCGGAGGTTCGGCGGCATCGGGTTACGCGCTTGAGCATCAAGAGGCGGTGGAAGGTGTCATTTTCCTCGCATCGTATCCAATCAGCTCGATGGTCGATAGTGACTTACGCGTGCTATCTATCTCGGGTGAGTTGGATGGATTAGCTGTCCCAGAAGACATCGAGGCGAGTCGAAGCGACCTTCCTGACGATAGTCAATTCGTACAAATCGAAGGCGGGAATCATGCAAATTTCGGAATGTATGGTCCTCAAAAAGGCGATCAGGAAAGTCCGCTCACATCGAAAGAACAACTCGACGAAGTCCTATCCGCGATTCTCGAATGGTTATAAAAAACGTGCGCACCTGCATCTGAAGTGACCCCTAAAAGTTAGACACGGTTATTTCATCTAGGCTACGTGAACGAACTGGGTCCGGTATTGCACCGGACTCAGTTTTAATTTTGCCTTGATTCGTCGTGTGTTGTAATAGTCTATGTAATTCATACTATCTTTCCCTTCCCGATAGGCCATGACGGCGCTTAACTTTTGATCAGTTGTAAATTTAGTCATTAAAAAACTGCACCTCCAATTGTTAGATGTGTCTAACAATTGGGGTGCAGTTCACATCGAGGTGCGCACGTTTTTAACGTTGGTCGAGCGAATAACTGACTGCGGTCAACCCGGCTGTGACGAGGGCGACCAAGCCGCCTACGAGCGCGAGCGTCATGATAGGGCTTGTCGCATAGACGACACCACCGAGAGCGGAACCGAGTCCGATCCCTACGTTACTCGCCACGGGCATGAGTGACGAGGCGAGACCTTTGGCGTTCGGGTTAAACTTCTCCGCCAAGTCGATCAAATAAATCTGTGTCGACGTCGTCAATAAAATCGCCATGAACGACATGAGGGCGATATTGAAGAGACCGAGCGTCACATTCGACGTCGTCACGAACAATGCGGCCAAGACGAACGCTTGGACGAGAAAGACGAATCGTAAGCGTCCGATCGGATTGTGACTGGCGATCTTTCCGGCAGCAATATTACTGAAGATCGAGATGAAGCCGTAGGCGAATAAAATCGGACTGACCCAAGCGACCGGTACACCGAGTACATCTTTTAAAATCGGTACGAGATACGTATATACGACATACGTCGCCCCAAAACCGAACGCCGGAATCAAGAAGGCAATCAAGATGCGCGGATTCGTCAGGAGTGCCATTTGTTCACGGAGTGATGCTTTTTCTTGAGACAAATGATTCGGCAAGACACGATAAATGGCAACCCAGGCGACTGCACCGAGTGCGGTCGTTAACCAAAATGTGGATTCCCAGCCTGCTTGTTGTCCGATGAATGTTCCGATTGGAACACCGAACACGTTGGCCATTGTAAAGCCACCAAAAATAAAGGATACGGCTACCCCTCGTTTTGCCGGAGGGACGCTTTCGCTAGCGACGAGCATAGCAAGCGAGATCAACACACCTGTGACGACGGCCGTCAACATGCGTAAGGCGAGTAACCACTCATACATGGGAGCGAGACTGCTCAACAAGTTCAATAAGGTGAAGAGAATCGTCAAACCGAACATCAATTTGCGTTTTGGAAGATGGCTCGTCAAGGACATCGTGATTGGCGTACCGACGGCAAAGCTGATGGCGAATGCCGATACGAGACTTCCAGCCGTTGCGATGGAAATGGATAGACCGCTTGCGATATCAGGCAAAATGCCGACAATGACAAATTCACTCGTTCCGAGAACGAAGGTTAATAAGGATAGGGATAAAACTAAAGTCCAGTCGCTTCGACTGAGCGAGCTTGTCTTCATGTTCAAACACTTCTTTCTATTTCATTCATTAGTAGTTAGACATCAGTCTTTTATCACGTTACAAGATTTTTCCCAAAAGAAAAACCCTTTTCTCCCAAGTCGGAAGAAAAAGGTGCATCAACGCCAAAACACTGTGGCTTCGACACCGGCGTGGTCGGAGACGACAGGTCCGTTTTCGCCGTCGAAGACGACGGCATGACGGGAGACGTGAATGGGTGCATTCGTCAACATCAAGTCGATGCGTAGCGATTTCTTGTTTTCATCCCATCCGGCGATTTTCCCTTGGACGGTCGCATCGCCTTCGCGTTCCGTTGCGAGATGGAACAAGTCTTGAAGCCCACTATCCATCAAATAATCGTATCCTTCGCCTCGAATGAAAGCATCGTTGTTGAAATCACCGAGTAGGAGCGCGTGGTCGTCATGCTCCACGCGACGCAGGAGCTCGTCAAGTTGATGCTTCACTGGCTCCTCGTCGTCATGCCACCATCCGAGGTGACACGAGTAGACGGTCGTCGGCGTTTCAGGACCTTCAATCACGGCTTTGACGATTTTACGGGACTTGTAATTGTCAGGGTCCGTCGTCTTGGATACGAAGAATGATTCGGTCGATAGAAACGGTGTCCGTGACAAGATGGCGACGCCTTCCTCGTAAATGTCATATCCGTAATGGGCAAAGTCCCATGTCATGTGATAGTGAAGATCTAACTCTTTCAGGCGCTCGACGAGGACGTGTGCGAAGTTGTTCTCACGGATGTTCCCATAGATGAGGGGGGCCTCTTTATGTTGATTGACTTCTTGGAGCGCGATGAAGTCATACTCTTCGCTTGCGATACGTTCGACAATCGCATCGATTTTCTCTTGTTGACGGTCTTCTAACCAGGCATGACAATTGAGCGTTAAAATATTCACGATAGTCCTCCTTTAGAAAAAGGCCAACTCTCGAGCGAGTTGGCCAGTAGATTATGCACCGATGACGTCTTGAATGTCTGATTTCAATACGTCGGCTTTCGGGCCATAGATGGCTTGGACTCCACGGTCTTTCACGATAAGACCCATAGCGCCATTTTTCTTCCATTCTGGTTCGTCAGAGACGAGTGTAACGTCTTTAACGGTCACACGAAGACGAGTCATACATGCGTCGACATCCTCAATGTTTTCTTCCCCACCGAGAAGTGCAATAATCCCCATGACTTGTTCGTTACCTGTAACGGATGATTTTTCTGTCGTTTCTTCCATGTAGTTCCCGTTACGTCCTGGCGTCGGTAGGTTCATCTTCTTAATGAAGAAGTTGAAGACACCGAAGTTGAGGAAGAAGAACACGACAGAGACGAGCACGAAGTTGATCAAGTCTTGAAGAAGTCCTGCTTTGACAATCATCGGAATGCGCGTCAAGAGTTCGATTGCACCGAAGGCGTGTACACGTAAGTCGATGATATCTGCCAATGCGAAGGCAGCACCGGCCATGAGTGCGTAAACGACATAAAGAACTGGTGCGACGAACATAAACATGAATTCGATCGGTTCTGTGACACCTGTCAAGAAGACAGCGAGTCCGGCCGATAAGAACATCGGCTTGTATTGTGCCTTCTTATCCGCGTCGACGTTGCGGTACATCGCATACGCGGCACCAATCAATGCAGCGAATGACAAGATGACTTGCCCGACTTTGAAACGTGCTGGAACGACATCAGCGAGAAGCGCGTTGTATGCGGCCGTATCACCAGCAGCACGCAAGTTGACGAGGTCCGTCACCCATGCCAACCAGAGTGGGTCTTGACCGGCAACGACCGATCCAGCTGTCGCACCTGTTAAAATCGTATACGTTCCACCGAGCTCTGTGTAGTTCATTGGTACTGTGAGCATGTGGTGTAAACCGAACGGCAAGAGGAGACGTTCGAGCGCACCGTAGATGAACGGTGCGAGGACAGGCGCCGTGTTACGTGATGTGGCAATCCATTCACCAAAGCTGTTGAGTGCACCTTGGATGGTTGGCCATAGAATCGATAGAACGATGGCAGCAACGACTGAACCAAGGATAACGACGAATGGTACGAAGCGCTTCCCGTTGAAGAACGAGAGAGCGTTCGGCAACTTGTTGAAGTTGTAGAAACGGTTATATAGTGCACCACCGAGGAAACCGGCGATAATCCCGACGAACACACCCATGTTGAGGGCAGGTGAGCCGAGTACAGATGTGAAGTAATCAGCGACGACAAGGTTCGCACCGAAGAGTGACTCGATTGTCGCTTCCGGATCTTGAAGCATGGCACCGTTGACACCGAAGATGGCACCTGTGACACGGTTGATCAAGATGAAGGCGAGAAGTGCTGCGAATGCACCGCCTGCACGATCTTTTGCCCACGAACCACCAATCGCGACTGCGAAGAGGATATGTAAGTTGACGATGATGCCCCAACCTAAATCTTCAATGATACGAGCTGTTGTTAATAAGATACCGACATCTCCGGCTGACATTCCAATCAATTTTCCGATGGAAATCATCAAACCGGCAGCTGGCATGACGGCGATGACGACCATCAAGGCCTTACCGAGTTTCTGCCAGAAATCGAATGAGATCAATTGTTTCATGCTATACGCTTCCTTCCTGTGAGGGAGTTTTATCTATTTTTGTGTTTGCCAATAGTGCAATCGCTTGCATAAATGATTGTAATCGATTGCATAAATTCATGCAACCGTTTTCGCTATTTTCATTTGTTTTCATTTCCGAAGTGAGAATAGCAGATGTGAGGCGAACTTGTCAGTCGAATCGAATCTAGCTACAATATGATAGGTTGAAGGGAGCGAGAAAGATGGGTTGGAGACAGACGACATCTGCTTTGACGAAAGAAGAGCAGATTGAATTAAAAGAAGAGTTGTTGCAGAAGGGTGTATTGCAGGAAGACGATCTTCCTCTATATGAGATGCTCATGCCAGATCGCATCAAACGGATGTATGAAGTATTGAATACACGAACGAACCATATCACGATTTTGACGGAAGGTGTGGACGATCCGCATAACCAATCTGCCGTATTGCGTTCGGCCGATGCGTTCGGGGTGCAGACGCTGCACGTCGTCGAAGGGCGTGCGAAGTTCAAACCAAACTCGATTATCGCCAAGAGTGCCGACCGCTGGGTGGACGTCGTCGAGCATGGCTCCATTGAAGAGGCGATTGATGCTTTAAAAGAAGACGGTTATCAAGTATATGCGACGGCATTGAGTGAGGAAGCAATTCCGCTCGAAGAAGTGGATGTGTCGAAGCCGACAGTTCTTTTATTCGGGAATGAACATAGTGGTGTGTCGGAAGCGGCATTGAAGAAGGCGGATGGAAACTTTGTCATTCCGATGCAAGGATACGTTCAGAGTTTGAACATCTCCGTGGCGGCGGCAATTTCCTTGTACGATGTCACGACACGGTCGCGACATATCGTGACGGAGGGCTATGAACTGCCTGTCGAGGATCAGGCACGTATTTTTAAAGACTGGATGGTCAAGAGTTTGCCGAAACGTACACTCGGACTTTATAAACAAAAAGGTGTCACGGCTTTTGAACGGGAGACAGGAAATTCAGAATGAACGGCGAAATGAACAGACGTACGGAATCTTTGTCCAGAAACTGAAAGGGGATGGCACGATGAGTACGACGAGTTCATTTATCGTAAAAGATGTGACAAACAACTTTAAGGATTTTGAAGAGGACTTTTTCCGACTGTATCGCACGTTATATGGCGACCTCGATCAGTTGCGTTTTAAAGAGCGTTTATATCGGCACGCCAATCCGCTAGTGTTACTGGCTTTCTCGGAAGAGGAACTGGTCGGCTTTAAAATTGGCTATGAGGCGGAGCCTTATCGATTTTACAGCTGGGCGGGCGGCGTACATCCGGACTTCCAAAAGCATGGCATCGGTCGCAAGCTGATGGATACGCAACTCGAATGGGTCGAAGCGCAAGGGTTCCATTCGATTCGGACGAAAGCACGCAATACGAACAAAGGGGTCATCATTTTGAACCTCCTTTGCGGATATGACATCATGGGCGCCTACACAGAAGATGGCGAGCCACGCATCATGATGGAGAAACAACTGAACAGTTGAATCGATGCCGCGGTCGTGTGATCGCGGTTTTTTTGTTGAAACCTATTTAAATATGTGAGCGTACATAAAGAAAAAGGGGGAGTTTGAAATGATAGTATTTGGATTTGGCGGGGATCCGTTCGATAGCTCGATAGGGGACTCATTCTTTAGCGGACTATTTGGTGTGTTTCCAATCATTTTCATGGTTGTGTTCGGTCTGATTATATTTGGATTTATCAAATCGGGAGTGAGCTACTCTAAAACATCAAATACATTGAAGGACTTACAACACTTCGCCTCACAGCTTGCAGATGATCCAGCCGACGAGACGGCTGAGCGATTGGCAGACTATTTACGTGGCGTCGATTCCTTCTCGATTGAACGGACACGCATGGAACCGTTTCGTGTCGCGCTCGGATGCTACCAATTGGTGATGGAGTCGAGCACTGTTCGCGAAGAGACAAAAGAGCGGGTCGGTCGTCAATATAAGCGTCTCGGGATTTTGGACGGAGAAAAATTTGCTGATGAGGCACCTCCACGTCGACGTTCTTCTTCATCGAGTCATCATGATATCCATCACAATCACCATGACCATATGTAAAAAAGCGAAGGAATCCCTTCGCTTTTTTACATATATCGTGATGCATCAAATTCAATGTCAGTCTGATAACGGACGGCCTGAATGGCACTTTCGATTCGAATGGCACGCTTCTTAATATCGCGTGCTTTTAAACGATATAGTTCGGGGTCATATAAGGCGTGTTTGATCACGGCAACTCCGT